>CAYOTD010000302.1:0-6540 GCA_964406685.1 uncultured Solibacteraceae bacterium
ATCACCGACGAGCAGTGGGCCGGCGCCAAGAAGGATCTGACAGCGCAGGCACACCAGGCCCTCGGCATGGGCGCGATGGTGCGAAAGAAGTATGACATCGCCATCGCCGAGTTCAAGACGGCCATGGAAACCGCCACGCAACCCGATCCGGCCACGATGGTCCGGCTGGGCGCGGTGTATAACATGGCCGGCAAGCACGACGACGCCGTGGCGGTGCTGGACAAGGTGATGGCAATCACCGACCTGAACCCCACCATCCGCCAGTTCGCGCAGGCGGAGAGGGCGCGCGCGCTTCAGGCCAAGGGCGGGGCCAAGCCGGCCGCTCCCGCCAACGCTCCGGCGCAGGTCGAGGTCAAGAAGTAGCCCCGCGGAGGGCGCGCGATGGAACCTGATCCGGCGGTTCTCGAGATCCTGCTCGGCCATGTGTTCCGGAATCGCGGTTTGCTGCGGCGCGCCCTTACCCACAAGTCGCGCGCGTTTGAAGAGCTGGCCGGCGGCGGCGAGGGCGCCGGCGACAACGAACAGTTGGAGTTCCTGGGGGATTCCGTTCTCGGTTTCCTGGTTAGCGAGGCGGTGCTGGAGGCCCATCCGGACTTTCCGGAAGGGCGGTTGTCAAAGCTCAAGGCGCACCTGGTCAGCGCGTCCCATCTGTACCACGCCGCTCAGCGGCTGGGCGTGGGCGAGTATCTCTTCCTCGGCCACGGCGAGGAGTTGAGCGGCGGCCGGCGGAAGAAGAACCTGCTTTCCGACGCCATGGAGGCCCTGATCGCGGCCGTGTACCTGGATGGCGGGCTGGAAGCGGCGCGTGCCTTTGTGGCCCGGCACGTGATACGGGACCTAGCGGAGTTGGAGGCCGCACCCGGGGACGCCGCCAAGGACTTCAAGAGCGCGTTGCAGGAGGTGGCGCAGATGCTGAAGCTGCCGCCGCCGCGCTATCACATCGTCGCCGAGCACGGTCCCGAGCACGCCAAGACCTTCACGATCGAGGTGCGGATCGGGAAGGAGTGGGCGGAGCGGGCCGAGGGCGCGTCCAAGAAAAGCGCCGGCCAGCAGGCCGCCCAGCGCCTGCTCGAACAGCTCGAACCCACACTCCACGCCGCCGAAGCGCCGCCCGGGTAGGCGGGACGCGGGCGTCCCGCGCGGGTCTGGGGACCCGCCGTACCGTTGCTAGTACTAAGTCCGATTCCTCCTCGCTCGCCAATCGTGATATTGTGAATCATATTTGACACTCAGTTGAGGACTTAGTATGGATGCGAAGTTGGGGTTGTACCTGGCGGTGGCGTTGGCCACCCTGGCTTGGCCGGTTGGCGGCGCCGAACCGATGGTGGCAAGCATAGGCAGCCTGACGGGCCAGGTTCTCCTGGTGCGCGGCGCGGATACGATTCCTTGCCGCCAGGGCATGCATGTCCTTACGGCGGACGCGCTGCGGACGCAGGCCGACGGCCGGGTGGGAATCATCTTCCGGGACGGCGGGCGGATGTCTCTGGGGCCAAATTCGGAGGCCCGCGTCGACAAGTTCGTCTTCGAACCGGCGGAGGGCCGGTTCGGCAAGCTTCTCCGGCTGATTCGAGGCGTCGCCGTCTACGTTTCCGGAAAAATCGGTCAATTATCGCCGAGTTCGGTGCAGATCGAGACTCCGGTGGGAATGATCGGCCTTCGGGGAACCGAGGTCGCGATCTCGCTCGACCAGCCGTAGGGAGAAACCCGATGAGAACGAGTCTCGTTGCAGGCGTACTTGCCGGTCTTCTGCTGGTCATGGCGTGCGGGCCGAAGCGCGTTCCGACGGCTCAGGCGCCCCCGCCTCCGCCGCCGGCCCCGGCCCCCAAGCAGAACCTGATTGTGCTGCTGCCGGAGGCGGACGGGAAGGTGGGACGGATCGTGGTCTCGAACAAAGCCGGCTCGCAGGAGTTGAGCCAGGCCTATGCCGCGGTGCGGGTGGAGCGGGCCGACGTCGCCCCGGAGCCACCCGTAGTGCTGGACCGCGCCCAGGTGGACCGGCTGTTCGGAGAAACCCTGAAGTCGTTGCCCGCGGCCGAGGTGTCGTTCCTGCTGTACTTCGAGCTGGCCACCGACGAAGTTACTCTGGAATCCAAGAAGCTGTTTGCCGAGGTGCTGAAGGCTATCCGGGAGCGGAATTCCACGGATGTCAACGTGATCGGACATACGGACACTTCGGGCGATAGCAAATCGAACTACAAACTGGGGCTGCAAAGAGCGGAGCGGGTCGCCGCGACCCTGCGGGCGTTGGGCGCGGATCCGGCGATTGTCAGTGTCGACTCGCACGGAGAGGGAGACCTGCTGGTGAAGACGGCGGACGGGGTCGCGGAGCCGCGGAACCGCCGGGTGGAAGTCGTCGTTCGTTGAGCTGGCGAGGGGCGGATGCGGTTGATCGGTGTGGGAGTGTCGGTCACGCTGGCGGCGGTGGCACTGCTGGTGTCACAGCCCGCCTTTCTCGTGCACCTCGACAACAAGGTTTTCGATCTCGAGGCAAAGTGGATCCGCCGGGGAGACCCGCCGCAAGACGTGGCCATCGTTGACATCGACGAGCCGAGCCTGGCCCGGTACGGCCGCTGGCCCTGGCCCCGCCACCTGCTGGGATCGCTGGCGGAGAAGATCCGGGATTCGGGCGCCTCGGTGGTGGCCTTCGCGGTGATGTTCCCGGAGCCGGACCCGGCGCGGCACGAGGGGAAGACCAACGATCAGGCCTTCGCGGAGTCCCTGACCGGGGGACGGGTTGTCGTCGGCCACTACTTTGAATTCGGCTCCACGGCAGCCGGTGGATCGCCGTGCGCCCTGCCGCCGGTGGAACTGGCCGCGGTGGCGGGCCGGGTCGATCTGTTTCGAGCCTCCAGAGTCATATGCAGCCAGCCGGAACTGGCGCGCGCCGCGGCCGGAAGCGGCTTTCTAAACGCCTCGCCCGACAGGGACGGAATGCTGCGGCGGATTCCCCTGCTCATCGAGTACGACGGCGGCGTGTACCCCAGCCTGGCGCTGGCGGTCCTGCTCGCATTGCGTCCGCCGAATGCGGCTGCGCTCAGCAGGGACCCGAGCGGAGCGGCACTGCTACGGCTGGACGACACCGTCATTCCTCTGGACCAGCGCGGCGGTTTCCTGCTGCGATACCGGGGCCCGGCGCGGACGTTGCCCTATGTGTCGGCGGCGGAGGTTCTCGAAGACGGCCCACACAAGGTGCTACTTCGCGGCAAGCCCGTTCTTGTGGGGAGCTCGGCGGTGGGAATGCGGGACGCGCTCCCCACTCCGGTGGACACGCAGTTCCCGGGAGTGGAGGTGCACGCGACCGCCGTCTCCAACCTGCTGACAAGAGATTTTCTTACCCGCCCGCCCTCGGCTATCGGGTACGAGGCGGTTCTGCTGCTGGCAGCCGGGTGCCTCAACGGCCTGCTGCTGGCAAGGACGGGACCGGTCGCGGGAGCGCTGCTCACACTCGCCATGGGAGCGGGCGTCTGGCTGCTGACCGCGGCCCAGCTCCGGGTGACGGGCGTGTTGCTGTCTCCGTTGATACCCTCCGCGGCGCTGCTGGGAAATCTGTCGGCGCTGACCCTGACGAAGCTGGCCAGGGAGCAGCGGAGGATCGGCCGGTCGCTGCGGCAGATCAGCGATTCCAGAAGGTTCCTTCTCACCGCGCTGGAGTCGCTGGCGGCGATCCGGGATACGGAAACCGGCGCCCACCTTATCCGCATCCAGCACTACATGCGGTATCTGTGCCAGGCCCTGGCCTCCAAGCCTCGATTCCACGACGCCCTGCCGCCGAAGACCATCGACCTGCTGGTGGACCTGGCGCCCATTCACGATCTCGGCAAGGTGGGAGTGGCGGACCGCGTGTTGCACAAGCCGGGCCTGTTGACGGCGGAAGAGAACCAGCAGATGCGGCGGCACGTCGAGTACGGGCGGGACGTGCTGGAGAGGGCGCGCGCGCGCTCCGGCGTGCAGGACGAGGCGCTGCTGCAAATGGCGCGGGAGGTTATCTACAGCCACCACGAGCGGTGGGACGGCACGGGGTATCCGGAAGGTCTGAAGGGCGAGAAGATCCCGCTGGCGGGCAGGCTGCTGGCCGTGGCCGACGTGTATGATGCGCTGGTCTCCCGGCGAATCTACAAACCGGCGCTGCCTCATTCCAAGGCCGTGCGGCTGATCCTTTCCGAACGGGGACGCCTGTTCGATCCGGACGTGGTGGACGCCTTCGCGGAAGTGGCGCCGGAGTGGGAACGCATCGCCAGTGAGTTCCCCAATAACGACAACGCCAAGGCCGAGAGCGCCTGAGGGCCGGGTTCACTTCGAGCGGAGGCCGGCGGCGATGGCCGCGCGCATCTGTTCGGCTTTGGCCAGGATCGTGGCCCGGTCGAGCGTGAGGGACTGCCGCTCGCGCACGATCAGGCGGCCGTTTACCATCACGTCGCGCACCTCCGAACCCTTCAAGGCGTAGACAAGCTGCGAGTAGACGTCATACAGGGGCACGCCGTTGGGCGTGTCGAGGGCGACCGTGATGAGATCGGCGCGCTTGCCGGGTTCCAGAGACCCGATCTCCTTGTCCAGCGACAGGGCCCTGGCGCCCCGGATGGTGGCCATTTCGAGGGCCTGCCGCGCGGGAAGCACGCGCGGATCGCCGGCGGAAACCTTCTGTAGCTTGGCCGCGAGATCCATCTCTTCGAACAGGTTGAAATCGTTGTTCGATCCGGCGGGCCCGTCGGTGCCCAACCCCACCGCCAGCCCGGCGTCGAGCATCGCCACCACGGGCGCCACGCCGCTGGCGAGCATCGTGTTGCTCGACGGGCAGTGCGCTACGCCGACTCCGCGCTCGCGCAGGAGCTTGCGGTCCGCCGCATCCACCCAGACGGCGTGCGCCACCAGCGTCTTGCCCGCGAAGATGCCCCACTGGTCGAGCAGATGCGTGGGGCTCTTTCCCCACTTCGCCCGGCAGTCGTCGTTCTCCTTCCTGGTTTCGGACAGGTGGGTGATCAGCGGCACGTTGTATTTGTTGGCGAGGGCGCGCGAGGCGCGCAGCGTCTCCTCGGTGTTGGTGTAGAGCGCGTGAGGCGCGACGGCGGGCACGATCAGCGGGTCCCTCTCGAAACGGCGGAGGAAGGCCTCGGCGCGAGCCAGGCCCTCGGCCGGAGTTTTGGCGTCGGGCACGGGGAAGTTGATGATGGTCTCGCCCAACACGCCGCGCAGGCCGGCCTGCTGGGTGACCTCGGCCACGATCTCCTCGAAGTAGTACATGTCGGCGTAGGCGGTCACGCCGGACAGCGCCAATTCGAGGCAGGCCAGGCGCGTGCCCCAGCGGACGAACTCCGGGTTCACGTTCTTCGCCTCGGCCGGGAAGATGTGCTTCTCCAGCCAGTCCTGGAGGCTGAGGTCGCCGGCGATGCCGCGCAACAAAGACATGGGCGCGTGGGCGTGGGCGTTCACCAGGCCGGGCAGCAGGATGGCCTGGGGGCGGTCCAGCCGCTGGCGCGGCTCGAACCGGCGCAGGATTTCGGAGCGTGTGCCCACCGCGGCCACACGTTCACCGCGGATGGCGACGGCGCCGTTCTCGATCACGCGCCGCCCGGGGTCCATGGTGACGACCCAGCGCGCGGTGAGGACCCAGTCGGCCGGCTCGGCGAAAGCGAGCGCGGCGAGGAACAGGAGACTAAGGAAGGAACGAATCATCGAAGGGACTCGGGAGCAGTTCGCTCAGGCGAAACGATTTCACCTTACCCTTCAAGTTTACTAGGACGACCTCGATATCGCCGCAGAACTCCCACAGGATCTGCCGGCAGGCGCCGCAGGGAGGCGTGAGGGTTTCGGTATCGGCGGCCACGGCGATGCGGCGGAACCGGCGCGCGCCCTCCGAGACGGCCTTGAAGACCGCCACCCGCTCGGCGCAGAGGGTCAGGCCGTAGGTGGCGTTCTCGATGTTGCAACCGGTGTGGATGCGGCCGGCATCGTCCTCCAGGGCCGCGCCCACCTTGAAGTTCGAGTAGGGCGCAACGGCGTGGGCGCGCGCGCCCACGGCGGCATCCAGCAGAGCCTGCATCACTCCTCCCCGGCCAGGCGGGGCACGACACCCTTGAGCAGCCGGATCAGGGTGTCGCGCACCATGCGCCCGGTCTCAAGCACCTCTTCGTGATTGATCTTCCGCGGCAGGATGCCGGCCGCCATGTTGGTCACGCAGGAGATGGCCAGCACCTTCGCGCCCAGGTGATTGGCCGCGATCACCTCCGGCACGGTGGACATCCCCACCAGGTCGGCGCCGATGGCGCGCAGGTAGCGGATCTCGGCGGGGGTCTCGTAGTTGGGGCCGAGCAGGGCCGCGTAGACGCCTTCGCTCAGATCGATGCCGAGGCTTTCGCCAACCTCGCGCGCGATGGCGCGGAAGCGCCGCGAGTAGGCTTCGCTCATGTCGGGGAAGCGCGGCCCGAGGGCGTCGTCGTTGGGGCCAACCAGCGGGTTCGATCCTTGCAGGTTGATGTGGTCCGACAGCAGCACCAGGGCGCCACGCCGATAGGCAAGGTTGATCCCGCCGGCCGCGTTGGTGAA
>CAYOTD010000303.1:0-6518 GCA_964406685.1 uncultured Solibacteraceae bacterium
GCCAGCACTCGCGCGCCTTGTCGCCCTGGCCGAGGTCGCGCAGGACGTGTCCGAGGTTGATGAGGGCCTCGACGCAATCCGGCTTCAGCTTAAGCGCCTCGCGGTAGAGCTCGGCGGCCTCCTTCAGCCGCCGCTCGTCCTGGAGCAGAAGCCCAAGCTGGAAGGAGACCTCCCAGGAGCCGCCGCCCAGGGCGCGGTGGTAGCGCACGGCCGCTTCCACATCCTTCAGCTCGATGGCGAGCAGGGCCAGCAGTTTGAGCGTGTCCTCGTGGTCGGGCCGGATCGACTCGGCCCGCTCGAAGGCCTGGAAAGCGTCGGAGAGGCGGTCCAGGCGCTGATAGCACAGGCCCAGGTTGTACCAGTCCTCGAACGAACCGGGGCCTTCGCGGGCGAAGCGGTCCGCGAACCGGGCGCCCTCGCGCAGGTCGCCGGCGTCGATGGCGGCCACGGCCTGGGCCAGCCACGGCCCCGGAGAAGTGGGATCGAGTTCCAGCAGCCGGCCGGCCCACTCGCGGACCAGGTTCCGTTCACGCGCCTCCACCGCCGCCGCCAGAGCGTTGGAGAGTAACTCGGGCACATCCTTCTTGTCGGCCAGAAGCCGCCGGTAGATGGTCAGAGCCGCCGCGTACTTCTTCTCCATCTGGAGCGCGGCCGCCTCGCCCGCCAGCGACGGCGCGTGACTGGGCCGCATCTTCAGGCTCTGCTCGAAGGCCGCGCGAGCTTCCGCGCCCCGGCGCTGGTGCAGCAGGCTGACGCCCAGCCCGAACCAGGTCGCCGGCCGTTCGGGGGCGGCGAGGGCAGCCTTCTGGAAGCAGTCCACCGCTTCCTCCCAGCGCCCGATGCGGGCCAAGGCGATGCCGCGGTTGTACTGCGCCGCACGATGATCGGGAGCGGCCTCGGCGAGCTTCCGGAACCGGTCCGCCGCCTCCTCGTAACGGCCGCTTTCAAACAAGATCTGCCCGGAGAGCAGCAGCGCTTCCGCGCGGCTCTCCGGCGCGGAAGCGGCGACGGAGAGTTCGGACAGCGCCCGCTCCGTATTCCCGCGCGCGTGCAACTCCAGGCCGCGAACCACGGAGGGATGAGAGGCCGCCCGCTTGCGCGTGCTCGGATCCCGCAGATCCACGCGCAGGGGATCCTCTTCCAACACCTCATCCGAAAACCAGACCCAGCGATCCCGTTCAGCGGCCATTATGAGTATCCGAACACCGGCACCGGGCGAGGCCCCACGGAGACGCGGGGCCGGAGTGTCGGCGCATCAAATCGAGGAACGTACAATTGCCACAACCGGTCGCGCAGGGACTGAAGCCCGGGAGCTTCGCGGATCAGCTTGGGGCGAGCCAGGGTCATGGTCACGCGGAACTCGCCCTCGGCCTCCGCGGCCGGAGACTCGGCTTCTTCCGCATCCAGCCAGTCGGCCAGTTCCAACTGCGATTCTATCCAACTCAGCCCGATGGGGAACGGTCTCAGCGCACCGGCGGCGCCCACAGCCGGGGCGGTCCCGGAGGTCCGCACCGGAGCGATGGCAAAGAGGGGGCGCCCGGCTTCGAGCCGCGGGGTGCGAACCTCGCCGGCCACGACGAACACCGGCCTGGATGCTAACTCGATCCGCCGCAGAGGCAGCGCAGCCGGCGAAAGATCCCCGGCTGGAAGGCTGGCGGCCAACAACGCCTGCGGAGGCGCCGTGGGACGCGCCAGACGCAGCGAACCCCAGGTGGCCGCCGGAGTCCACTGGAAGAACGTCAGGGATGACCCTATCGTATGCGTAGCGGGAGCGGCGGCGGGAAGGAAGTCCACCCGCGGGTCCAGGAGAACCGAGAGCGGCAGAGAAGCGGCGCCCGGCAGCGGCCGGGACACGAGGAGCGGAGGGCGACCCTCGGCCGGCAGCGGCCGGGGCCGGCTCAGAATCCAGTACGGCTCCTGGGAAGGACGCGGCTCACCGGGCATCTCCGGACATGCGCCGCGGTCGAAGCTCAATCGGGCGGGCGTGCAGCGCCGATCCGGTGGCGGCGCCGGCGCGAGCGGCCGCGGATCCAGGGCGCCTCCGGTTTCCGCCCGCCGGAACGTCACCTGGCCTCGGAAGAACGAACGCGGGCGAAGGGAACCGATCTGGTCCAGGACGCTCAGGCTCCGCCGGACTCGGCTCTCGAGCATTTGGAGCCCGTGCGGGTGTCCCGCTCCGACCATGGGCGGCACCGATTCGGACCTCAATGGCGGTCCGGCCTCGGCACGCAGGAAAGATGTCTGCTCTTCCGCGGAGGCGGGAGAAACCGCCGAGTCCGGCCCCTCCAACGGGCACAGACCGCCGGCCGAGGCGATCCGCGATCCCCCCCCAAACACCTGAAGCACCGGAGTGTAGAACTCGTCCGGAACCAGAATCCTCTCGAAAGGGACAACGTCAATCGGCCCCGGCTCGACGGTCCCGAACAGGGCGCACCCGGCACGGCCGAGGGAGGGGGGAGGCAACGGTTCCCCGCCGGTGTCCGCGCCAGCCTCCCCGGGCCACACACCGCTTTGAGGGGAGGAGAACGGCGTGGCGGCCAGGCCCGCTGGAAGCAGTACTGGAAGGTACGGATCCGCCGCAGGCCCGGAGTCTATCTGCCGAAGCGGGCTCCAATTGAAGCTGGCGCGAAGATCCGGTCCGTCGTGAAGCCAGTCGGCCAGAGGCGCTTCGGCCGGTTGCGGGGCGGGCGGTCGAACCGGGGGGGCCGGACGGGCAGGCGGCTCGCTATCCCGATAGCGAGCCAGCACTTCCAGGGCTGCCCGCTCGGTCTCCTCCCGATAGAGACTCTTGTGCTCGCCGCAGCAGAATATACCGTCTCCGAACAACCGCTGGGTAAGAGTCAGCGGCACGCCGCAATATCGGCATACGTCCAAGGCTCGCTCCCGCTCCTAAAATGCCCTCACTTTCGATGCTAGCCCAGGTTGAGGCTGTGGTCCATTGGGTTAGAGTCTTCTGTCCGACCTCATAGGTGGATTTCCAGACGCTTCTAAGGGCATCAGGTAGGGGCCGGAAACCGGGAGTGGGGCGATACTCGTAATTGAGGGTACGAACCGCCTAGGAAGTACCAGGGCGGGTTCTAAGCAGAACGTGAAGCCGCTCCCGACAAGCAGCGCAGCCCAGGTGGCCTCGATCACCTCCGGCCGGTTCGGCGGGCGGAAGAAGCAGGTGAAGGCTCTTCTGGAGCTGGCGCTATCGCAGTGGAAGCAGAAGAACCTCAGAGATGCCCTGGAGACCGCCGAGGCGGTGCGGGACCTGCTCAACGGCGACAGCGGGCGACCGAACCGGGAGAAGTCCGCCTGTCTGGACCTGCTGGGCGGCATCTCGAAGGACGCAGGCGACGCTCCGCTGGCCCGGCAGTACCTGGCGGAAGCTCTGGATGTGGAGCGCCAGATCCGTCCGCCGGACTGGGCGCGCATCTCCGAACTGGGACGCCGGCTGGGAGCGGCCTGCCAGGCCGCCGGCGACCGGGAAGAGGCGCGGCGCTATTTCGAGGAGGCGGTCAGCGACGCCGAGAACGGCCTCAGACCCGATCATGTGGCGGTGGGGGACAGTCTGGCCGAACTCGGGTTCTTTCTCCAGCAGGGAAGCGATAACGAAGCCGCCCTTCCCTGTCTGGAGCGGGCCCTGGAGATTCACCGCACCGAGCGCGGCACCTCGTCGACAGAGGTAGCGCGCGACTACGAGGGACTGGGGCTCGCACTCCAGGCACTGGGCCGCTACGAGGAATCGGTCGGCTACTATCAGAAAGCTCTGTACCTGCGCGAGCGCCAACTGGGCGGCGACGGCACCGAAATGACAGCCGTGATGGTCAGCCTGGCCGAGATCTACTCGGAATGGGGGCGCCACTCGGCGGCCATGGAACTGCTTCAGCAGGCCACCGGCCGGCTGGAGATGACCGGCGACGACAGGCTGGCGCATACTCTGGAGAAGCTCGGCGTCGTCTACGCCCGCTGCGGACGTTACGAGGAAGCCGCCGGCTGCTACAACCGCGCGCGGGATATCTTCGGACGGAAGCCGGGAGAGTACACGGCGGAGTTGGAGAACAACGCCACCCTGCTGGCCGGCATCGCGCCACACCTGAGAGAGGAAGAGGATCCACCAGTTTGCCGGTCCCAACCGCAATCCGGCCCAACTGCGCCGGCCACGGCGAGGCCGGGCCGGCCCGCCGCGGGTATTCCGGGGCCGGCCGGAGGCTTCCTGACGCCGGCGCAAGTCCCAATCGGAGCCTGGTCCGGGGCCGAGACGATTCCCGTGGCGGGATTCCCGGAGGAGTTCTCGCTCCCGCTGGGACCGGATCGAAGGGGGCCGCAATCCGGCGGCGCCCGCCTCGCCATGGTGGTTCCCGAATCCGCCCGTCCGCCGGAGCCGATCCCGCCGGCGCGAGAGTCCTACCTGCGGCTGGAAGGTTGGGACGAGCTGTCCTTCGACCTGGTCGCCACGGCTTGAGCGTGCCGGGTTCTGGCGGCCCCGCAAGGGCGGATGCGATACTTTCCAGAGGAGCCTCCTTTGGAATGAAGCCTCACCACGAATCCCTGGCCGAGTTTCCCGTCGCCGTCACGATCCCGGTCCTGTTCGGCGACCAGGACGCTTTCGGCCATGTGAACAACACCGTCTACCTGCGCTGGTGCGAGACGGCGCGCGTCGAATACCTGGTTCGGATGGGAATGTGGCCCAAGCTGCCGCCCGAGGGCGTGGGACCGATCCTGGCCGCGCTGGCCTGCGACTACAAACGGCCGGTGACCTATCCGGACACCCTGTACGTGGGCGCGCGCGTGACGCGCATCGGCAACAGCAGCTTCCGGATGGAGCACCGCGTGGTGAGCAAGGCTTTGGATATGGTGGTAGCGCACAGCGTGACCACCATCGTCACACTGGATTACGGCCGCGGAAAGCCGGTGCGCGTGCCGGAGGAATGCCGCAAAGCCATCGAACGGATCGAAGGGAAGAGCTTCGAGACCCACATCGGCTAAAGCCCGCGCAGGTGGAAGCCGCCGTCGACGTTGAGCACCTGGCCGGTGGAGTAGTCCAGCAGGCCGTCGGCGATGGCGCGCACGGCGAGGGCGATGTCGCGCGGCTCGCCCATGCGGCGCTGCGGCAGCAGGCCGCCCGCGATGCGCTCCTCGTACAGCTTCTCCACCGCCGCGATCATGTCGGTGCGGATGATGCCCGGGCGGATCTCGAACACCTTGACGCCAGTCTGCGCGAGGCGCTGCGCCCACAGCGACACGGCCATGGCGAGGCCGGCCTTCGAGATGCAGTACTCGCCGCGGTTGACCGAGGCGGTGTAGGCGGAAATCGAAGTCACGAAGACGACACGGCCCTCGCCCTGCTCCACCATGCGGCGCGCGGCCAACTGGGTGAGGAAGTAGGGTCCCTTCAGGTTCGTGCCCAGGACTTCGTCGTAGATCTCTTCGGTGGCTTCCAGGATGTCGCGGCGCTCGCGGGGCGCCACGCCGGCGTTGTTCACCAGCAGGTCGAGCCGGTCGAACTTCTCGCGCGCGAACGCCATCAGCGCCTCGCGGTCGGCGCGCGAGCCGATATCGCACTGGAAGATCTCGCAGCCGGTGGCCGCCTGTAAGGATTGGGCGGCGTCGCGCCGCCCGCGATACGTGGCGATGACTTTGTGGGTTCGCGCGAGCTCCAGCGCGATGCCGCGTCCGATGCCGCGGCTGGCTCCGGTAACGATGGCGGTGGGCATGGTCAACCCACCAGATTATCGCGAACCGCGCCCGCCTCGCGGGCGTGCTCAGGCACGCGCCGCGTCCACCAGCGCACGAACAGCGCGCCCAGATCGTCGAGGTAGGTGTAGACCACCGGCACCACCAGCAGCGTTAGCAACGTCGAAGTGATCAGGCCGCCGATGACGGCTCGCGCCATGGGGGCGCGGAACTCGGCGCCGGCGCCCAGTTCGAAGGCCAGCGGCAACATGCCGAAGATCATGGCGAGGGTGGTCATCAGGATGGGACGGAGCCGGACGCGCGCGGCGGCGATCAGCGCGTCGATCCGCGACATCCCCTCGCGGCGCTGCACGTTGGCGAAGTCCACCACCAGGATGGCGTTCTTGGTCACCAGGCCCATCAGCAGGATGACCCCGATCATCGACATCATGTTCAGCGTGTCGCGCACCAGGTAGAGCATTCCGGCCACGCCCACCAGCGACAGCGGCAGGGAGAACATGATGGCCAGAGGTTGCAGGAAGCTGCGGAACTGCGAGGCCAGGATGGCGTAGATGAGAATGATGGCCAGCAGCAGGGACTGCATGACGTAGCCGAAACTCTCCACCATGTCCTCGGTCTCGCCGGTGTAGTCGATGGTGTAGCCGGGCGGCAGCGCCAGGCCCGCGGCCCCCTGCTTGATGTCGGCGATGACTTCGCCCAGCGAACGCACGTCGGTGTTGGCGCTGATGCGGATCTCGCGCATCAGGTCGCGGCGGCGGATCTTGGAGGGCGCGGTCGAGGAATCGACGGACGCCACCTGGCTCACCGGCACCAGCGTGCGCCCGCCCTGCCCCGGCATG
>CAYOTD010000304.1:0-6480 GCA_964406685.1 uncultured Solibacteraceae bacterium
TGAGCGGCTCGCCGGTGTTGGGGTTGACGTCGACGCGCGGGAAGTTGCTGCTGGAGATGTCCACGCGGATGCGGTGCCCGGCGCGGAAGAGGTTCGAGGTGGGATAGAGCTGGATGGTGAACTCGTAGATGGTCCCCGGCCTCATCAGTTCCTGCCGTTCGAGCGAATTGCGGAAGCGCGCGCGAATGATGCCGTCGCCCAGGTGCATGTCGATGCCCGCCGGGAAATCGGGCGAGGGCGGATGGACGTCGATCAGCTTGGCGGTGAAGTCGGTGTCGGGCGCCGAGGAGGAGGCCCAGAGCTTCACGTCGATGGGGCCGGTGACTTCGAGGTCGCGCTCCAGAGGCGGAGTCTGAAAGACCAGGACATCGCGGCGCGCCGACAGGGGGAGCTTGTTGGCGCAATTCCAGATGCGCTCGTCGCACTTCTGGTCCCAGGCGCCCTGCTGCAAGATGGTGTTGCCGGAGGAGATGTTGCCGCCGATGGTGGGAACCGGATTGCGGGGATCGAAATCGTAGGTGGTGCTTTGCGCGGCATCGGCCGGTTTGCCGGGCCGCAGCAGGCCGCCGGCGTGGAGGTAGTAGGGGGTGAAGCGGGTGCGGGCCAGGGGCCATTCCCGCTCGTCGCGCCACGCGCCGCCGTGGAGGTGGCGGCCGTCGGCGGTTTTGGCTTCGCTGCCGCCGCCCATGACGAAGATCTTCACCGGGGCGTCGTTCTCGGCGCCGTTGGAGGCGCCCTTCAGCCAGCGGTCGAACCAGCGCAGGCGGAACTCGAGGGCGCGGATGGCGGAATGGGGGCCAAAGTCCGCGATGCCGTGTCCGGTCCGCTCCCAGGCGCCGTGGATCCAGGGGCCGAGGATCATTTTCTGCGGGCTCTTCTTGGACTTGGAGAGCGCCATGTAGCTCATGGTGGTCTGGCGTCCCCAGGAGTCGTGCCAGCCGCCGATGAGGTAGACCGGGACGTCCTTGTAGCGATCGATCTGATCGACCACACCGAAGCCCGGCTGCTTCCAATAGGCGTCGTTTTCGCCATGGCCCATGGCGTACAGGAGCCATTCTTCGTAGGCCGGCGCCAGCTTGAGCGCGGTCATGTCCTTGCGGAGCGGTAAGTTGAGAAGGTACTGATGCACGTTGCGGAAGGCGTCGTCGAGCACCGCTTTGGTGGGCGGGTCCTGAAGAGCGCGGTTGCTTCCGGGCGCGCCGGCGAAGAAGATCCAGTTAAAGAAGCGGAGTTCGAAGGCCCCGCCGTAGCGCATGCCGAAGTAGCCGGCGTTGGCCACGGCGTCGCCGGGGATCATGGCTTTGAGGCCGGGCGGGTTGGAAAGCGCCAGGGCGTGCTGGGTGCCGCCGCAGTACGAAGTCCCGAGTGTGCCGAAGCCGCCGTCGCTCCAGGGCTGGCGCACGATCCAGGCGGCGGTGTCGTAGCCGTCGGCGACGTCGCCGGTCAGCATGCGCCATTCGCCTTCCGACCGGTAGCGGCCGCGCGTGTCCTGGACGACACCGACATAGCCGTGGCGGGCGAAGAAACGCGGCCAGCCGCGCCCGGCGCCCTCCTTGTTGTACGGCGTGCGCTCCATGATGGCGGGGAAGCGGCCCTCGCGCTTCACGCCGTTGACAGCCGGGAAATAGAGGTCGGCGGCCAGGTGGACGCCGTCGCGCATGGGAATGCGCACGTTCTTCTCGACCACGCAGGAGCCGTCTTCGACGTTCGGCGCGATCTGTGCCTGCGCCGCCAGCGCCGCCAGCAGCGCGGCCATCGCTCGAGCGGTTCTCATCCCCACAGTGTAATCCGCGCGGCGGGCGGCTACGCCAGCGGGAGGGAAGCGGCCGCCTTCGATTCCCGGTCGTGGTAGTCGACCAGGTCCGCGTAGGCCGGATGGACGCCCGCGGCGCCTACGCTGGTCAGGTATTTGCAGGTCGCATAGCGGGCCGTGGCGGCGGTGTAGCCGGCTTCCCATTCGCGGAAGCGGGCCTCGTCGCGCGGGGTGTCGAAGGGGAACTTCGCCGGAGGCATGCGCAGGCCGCAGCGCCAGGGCTTGGGGGTCAGCCGCGCGCGGAAGGACTGCTGGAGCTTGCACAGGCGCATGTAGAGCGGGTCGGAGGCGAACTGGCGCAGCACGGACTGGCTGACATCGCCGGCCGGGTCGAAGGCCGCGCTGGTGATCAGAAACCGGTAGCCGGCGGCGGTCTTGTAGATGCGGCCGGAGAGGCCGGCCCGCGCGGCGGTGTTCTGAATATCGTTCACCACGCGCTGCTGCGGGGTGGAGTCGTCGCGGTCGATGTCGACGAACATCAGGTCGGCCGTGTTCAGCACGAGGGCCCCGTACATGTTGCGCGTGACCACGGCGCGGGGCGCCGCGCCGGAGGAGGGGAACTCGCGCAGGACGGGTTCGGGCAGAGGGCGGTCACCATAGAGATAGTCGCCGCGCACGTTCCGCCCGGAGACGATTTTTTCGGCCAGCCGCCGCGCGGCCTCGCGGGCATTCGCGCGCGCTTCGTCGAGGCTTTGATTCGACCATCCGCGGCAGGTGACGCGCATGCGGCTGCCGTCCGGGCCGACGGCTTCGCCCGGTTGTCTGACCCAAAACCGCGCCAGTCTCATGGGAATCAGTATAGTGCGTGTTACAGCGAGACGAACCGGCCGGCGCGGGCGGATTCGTAGCAGGCGGCTAACACCCGCTGGCTGCGCACGCCGTCGGCGCCGCCGATGGAGGGCGGCCGGCCTTCGCGGATGGCGCGGCCGAACTCCTCGATCTCCGCGCGATAGGGATTGACGGGCTCGGGGGCGATGGGAACGCCGCCGGATTCGGCGCGGGTCTGCGCGGCGTCGTAGGCGGCCGAGTCGCGGCTGAGGACGGCCGTCATCTTGCCTTCGCTTCCCTGCCCGATGGTTCCTTCCGCCAGGATGCAGCCGCGCGAGCCGTAGAGCTCGAGCACGTTGCGGCTGCACTCGTCCTGAATGCAGAAGAAGGTGTCCACCGTGGCCAGGGCGCCGCAGGCGAATTCGAGAGTGGCCACCGCGCTGTCCTCGCTGCGATAGCCGTGGACGAGGTTGGCGGCGAAACAGGAGACGCGGCGCACGGCGCCGAAGAACATCTCCAGCAGGTCGATGCAGTGGCCGCCCATGTCGATGAGCGAGCCGCCGCCGCCGAGGGCGGGGTCCTGGCGCCAGGCGTTTTCCATGGGCGGATACCAGCAGGAAAGCTGGGCGCGGCCGTAGACCGGCTTGCCGATGGCCCCGGAGTCGATCAGGGCTTTGGCGGCCTGGTGCTGGGCGTGAAAGCGCATCATGAGAGCGGTGCCGAAGCAGACGCCGGCCTGGCCGGCCGCCTCCACCATGCGGCGCGCTTCGTCCACCGTGAGGCCCAGCGGTTTCTCGCACAGGATGTGCTTGCCCGCCTGCGCGGCCTGAAGCGCCTGCTGGTAGTGGAGGTTGGCGGGCGTGGCGATGTAGACCGCGTCGATGCCGGAGGCGAGCAGTTCCGGAATACCGGCCGCGGCCGCGGCGCCGTGCTGGGCCGCGACGGCGCGGTTGGCTTCCTGGTTGACATCGTAGACGGCCACCAGGCGGGCGTTGGCGGCGGGCGCGATGCCTTCCGGAATCGTGCGCCGCCGCGCGATGCCGCCGGAACCGATGACGCCCCAGCGGATGGGATCAGACATAGTTCTTCCTCTTCGAGTAAGCCTTGATGACTTTGACCAGAGCGGCGGCGATCTGGTGCATGTCGTCCTCGGTGTAAGTCGGGTAGGCGAAACAGGTGAAGGTGTGGCTCTCGTGCCAGACGGCGTTGGGCACTTCGACCGTGCTGTAGTCGACACTCGCCGGGGTGGCGTATTCCGTCGAGCGGAAGGGGAAGCCGGATCTTCCGAAGGAACAATGCTCGCGGAAGGCGCGTTCGGTGTGGCACTGGGGCCAGAAGACCTTCCAGCAGGGCGCGCCCTCGGCGCCGGCCGCGTCGACGAACTGGCGGATGGTGCAGTCCATGTTCTCGATGTCGAGCGAGAAGGCCATGACGTACCAGCCGTTGCGGCGCTCGGGGGTGTCGACGGGGAAGTACTTCACTTCCGGCAGCGGCTTCAGCGCGTCGAGGACGATCTGGGCGTTGCGGCGCCGCGCCGGCAGGTTCCAGTTGTCGAGCCGTTCGAGTTCGGCCAGGCCGATGGCCGATTGCATTTCGGTCATGCGGTAGTTCCAGCCCACCATGTTGTGGATGTAGGGGAGCTTCTGTTCGAGCTCGAGGAGGCTGAGCCTTTCCTTGACATCGTAGCCATGGTCGCGGAAGCTGCGCGCTTTCCAGGCCAGGTCCTCGTCGTCGGTGGTCACCATGCCGCCCTCGCCGCCGGTGGTGAACGTCTTGTTCTGGCAGAAGCTGCATCCGGCGATGTCGCCGAGAGTGCCGGTTTTTTTGCCCTTGTACTCGCCGCCGTAGGCTTCGGCGTTGTCCTCGACGATGAACAGGTTGTACTTGCGGGCCAGGGCGCGGACGGGGTCCATGTCGCAGACGTTGCCGTAGAGGTGCACCGGCATGATGGCGCGGGTGCGCTGGTTGACGAGCTTTTCGGCCGATTCGACGCTGAGGCAGTGATCCTCGAGATTGACGTCGGCGAAGCGCGGGACGGCGCCGGCCTGCACCACCGAGAAACTACTGGCGATGAAGGTGTAGCTGGGAACGATGACCTCGTCGCCGGGGCCTATGCCCAGCGCGGTGAGGGCCACGTGCAGCGCGGCGGTGCCGGTGGCCACGCTGATGGCGTAGCGGCTCCCCTGCCAGGCGGCGAACTCCTTTTCGAACTGCATGCCGCGCTTGCCGGTCCAGTAGTTGACCTTGCCGGACCGCAGCACGGCCTCGACTTCCTGGATGGCCTTCTCGCTGAAATTAGGCCACCCGGTGAGCTTGTTCTTGACGGCCTTTGGGCCGCCGTGGATTGCCAGTTTTTCCATGAGGTTTTCCTTTCCGCTTCCTGAGCGCCGCCGGCTCGCCGCCGGACGGTCGCGCCTGGAGCTGTATGGGACCGGTCATTCTTCGTAGTAGTTCGTCGTCCAGCAGCGCCCGGCTGAAAGCGAGAGACGCCGCACCCTTCAGCCCGCTGTCGTGCCCGAGCGAGCTGGCCTTGAGGTCGAGTCCTTCGAGCAGCTTGGGAAGGCAGTGGCGGTCGAGTTCCCGCCGGATGCGGGGGATGAGGAGATCCTGGCCGGCGATGAAGTCGCCGCCCAGAACGATGAGGCCGGGATTGAGCAGGCTAACCACGTGCGACAGACCCAGCCCCAGGGCCCAGCCGGCGCGGTCGATCACGGCCAACGCCGAGGAGTCTTCGGCGCGCGCCCGGGCGAAGACCTCGGTCACGGGGTAGGAGCGGAGATGCTCCAGGCTCTGTCCGCTCCGTTCCAGATACTGGCGGACGATGTTGGGGCTAGAGGCGATGGCTTCCAGGCATCCGGTCTTGCCGCAGTTGCAGCGGTCCGGGGCGGCCGGGTCGATGGTCATGTGTCCGAACTCGCCGGCGAGGCGCCGGTCGCCGGTGAGCAGATGTCCGTTGAAACAGAGGCCGATGCCCAATCCCACGCCGGCCATCAGGTAGACGCAGTTGTCGCGGCCCTGGGCCACGCCCAGCCAACGCTCGGCGAGGATCTTGCAGTCACCGTCGTTGCCGTAAAAGATGGGCAGGTCAACGGCTTGTTCCAGGCGTTTCGCCAGCGGAAAGCTCTTCCAGCCGAGGTTGACCGCGGTGATACCGCCCGAGGCGTCGGCCAGACCGGTGTAGCTGACGCCGGCGGCGAGGGTGCGCAGGCGCTCGTCCGGCGTGAGGCCGCTGAGAACGGAATCGATGCCGTGGAGGACATCGCGGATCTCCAGACGGCGCCGGTAGTCCACCGTCTCTTCCCAGCGGGAGCGAATATCGCCGAGGAAATTCGTGAGACCGACGCGGACGCGCGTTCCTTCCAGATCGACCACCACGAAGTAGCCGGCCTCGGAATTCAGCTTCAACACCTCGCGCTTCCGGCCGCCGGTGGAGCCCAGCTCCCCGATGCATTGAATGACACCGCAGTCGGCCAGCCGCCGTATGGTGAGGCTGACGCAGGCCGGGTTGAGAGAAGTCGCCTGAATGATCTCACGGCGCGTCGCGGTGCGCCGCTGATAGAGGTAGCCCAGGACTTGCCGGTACCACTGATTGGAGATCTTCAGATGGGTTCCCGCGCCGTCGCGGCCTCCCCCAGCGACAGTCTATCATGGATCGGATGCCACGATAGTGTAATAGTTAAAGTTTCTCTTGACAGGGGCTTCGGCCGCTCCTAGAATGCATACTGTAGAAGCCGGGACGGAGCGGTTAATCTAACAGGCAACCAGTCTGTCTCGCGGGGAGGAATCGTGACTCGCCGAACCATGATCGCGCTCAGCACTGCGGGGGCCAAGCCGATGCGAGCATCCACCTCGCGCTTCCGGAAGGGCATCTGTGATGTTATCTTCCCGGAGTCGACGCC
>CAYOTD010000305.1:0-6477 GCA_964406685.1 uncultured Solibacteraceae bacterium
AAAGGGCGGGCGCGGTTCCGCTCGATGAAGGAGACCGCCTTGGCGGTGATGGTGGCCGCCATGTCCTCATCGACCCAGCGCGCCGCCCGGCCACCGCTCATGTAGCCGATGCGGCTGATGCCGTTGACAATCGTCTGGTCGTGGCCCTCGCTCAGCTTCATCTTGAGCAGGTCGGGGCGGTCGCGCCCCGTGGGCTCGCTGCCGATGGGTCCGGCATAGCTGATCTCGATGGGGTCTTTCGGGTCGGCGCCCACCACGCGGTGGTTCTCCACGTACACGCAGGGCACGCGGTCGCCGGTGGCGGGAATGAGGAAGGAATACTCGAAGCCGACCTCCAGCGGCCCGGGGCGGATTTCGCCGTTCCAGTCGATGCGGCCGCTGCCCAGGCCGAGATGCCACTTGCCGACGCAACCGGTCGTGTAGCCCGCCTGCCGCAACACGGAGGGCAGGGTGGCGCGTCCCGGTTCGATGATGAGGGCGGCGTCGCCGGGCAGGATGTTGGTGCCCTTCTTGCGCCAGGCGTATTCGCCGGTCATCAGGGAGTACCGGGTGGGAGTGCAAGTGGCCGCCGAAGAATGGGCGTCCGTAAAGCGCACGCCCTGCGCGGCCAGCCGGTCCAGGTTGGGCGTCCGGACGCGTGCGGCGCCGTAGCAGCTCAGATCGCCGTAGCCGATATCATCGGCCAGAATGACAACGATGTTGGGCCGTGCCGCCGCCGCCGGGCGGGCGGGGAGCGCGCAGGCCGTGCCGGCCATTCGAAGCAGAGATCGCCGCGTCATGGCATCCATCCTTATCATGGCCGCCCCGGCGCGGACAAGGGGAGCAGTATGGCCCGGCGTTTGCTTTCCAAATCACCGGCACCTGGACTCACAACGGGCTAGGGGTAACATCATGAAGAAAGTACTCAGCGTGTGTGTTCCCGCCACGGTAATTCTTTCCCTGCTCGCCCTGCCGGCGGCGGGCCAGATCACGAAGGTGGTCAACGGCGCTTCCTTCGCGTCGAACAACAAGTTCACCGCTGGTTCCATCATCACGATCAAGGGAGGGAACCTGGCCACCACTACCGTGGCCGCCACGAACTCCGCCAACCCGCCCAAGACGCTGGGAGGCGTGACCGTCACCATCGGCGGTGTGGCCAGCGCGCTCTTCTATGTCTCGCCGGCTCAGATCAATGCGCGCATCGACCCCTCGCTCTCCCGGGGCGTAAAGCAACTCGTCGTAACCACTCCGGGCCACAGGTTCACCACGCAGATTGAGATCGTCGCCGCCGGTTCCGCCGGCATCTTCACGCTGCGCGGCACCGGCGCCCGCGACGGCGCCATCCTGAACGCCAGGACGTTCAAGCTATCGCCCTTCAGCGTCACCACCGGCAACGAGCCGACCTATCTGGCTATCTTCGCGACGGGTCTGGACTTATCCACGACTCCCGTGGTCACCGTGGACGGCATTCCAATGCCGGTGCTGTGGGCAGGCAACGCTCCCGGCTTTTTCGGTCTTCAGCAGATCAACGTGCGGCTTTTGCCGCAATTGGCCGGCGCCGGCCGGGTGGAGGTTGTCGTCACCGCCGGCGGACGGACCACCAACGTGGTCGAGATCGTCATTCTGCCCAACGCGAGCCAGGTGAGCTGGTGGGCGGAGCTGTGGGATAACACTTTGCGCAACCGCGAGTTAGCGGCCATCGCCTGGATTCCGGGCACGAGCCTGGCGCTGCTTGCCGACGAGAACGACGACGTGGTGCGCCTGCTCGACATCAAGAACAGAAAGGTGCTGCGGACGATCACGCTGCCCACTGGAGCCGAACCGGTCGCCGTGGCGGTGAACACCGCCGGCAAGATAGCCGTGGTGGCTGAACGCGACCGCGACCGGGTGGCGATCCTCGATCTGAACACCTACAAGGTCGTTCAGGAGGTTAAGGTGGGCGGAGGACCCTCGGCGGTGGCGATTCTGGGCGACCGGGCGGTGGTGTTGAATCTCGACACGGACAATGTGTCGATCGTGAGCCTCGCCACTTCCGCCGTGACGGCGACAGTGCCGGTGGGCCGGTCCCCGCGGGGCATCGCGACCGATATCCTCCCGGGCGACCTGTGGCGCGCCTATGTGACCAATCAGAACGAAGGCACCATCAGCGTGATCGACCTCAAGAACGGCCAGTTGGCCGGCACCGTGAATCTGGGGGAGGATGTGCGGCCGCAGTCGATACTGGCGATGATGGGGACGGGCATCGGTGTTGTCACCGAACCCAGCCGCAACAAGGACGGCCGGGTACTGCTGGTCAATCTGATCACCGGCGCCATCCTGGACGAGGTGAACGTCAACCCGGATGGTTCGGGCGGCGCCAGCGCGTTGGCGCTTTACGGAAACACCATCTACTTCGCCAACCAGTCGGCCGGTTCGGTGACCGCCGCGCAGTTCACCTTGGGACCCACGCCCACGTTGACTGCCAAGACGATCAAGGTGGGCATCGGCGTGCGCGCCCTTGCCGTCGACGCGCTGGACAAACTGCTGCTGGTCACCAACCAGGGCTCGGGCGAAGTCGTTCTCATCGACCTGACGACGAACGCCATCGCCGGCAAGATCAACGGCGTGCGCGCCGAAGATGAAAGCGACGACGCCAACCACAACCGCGACGACCGCGACCGCGCCGCCAACGTGCCCGCGATCACCTCGATGTCACCCTCCAAGGCGAAGGCCGGCACAACGTTCGCGCTGACCCTCGCCGGCAAGAACCTCGAGGGCGCCATTGAGGTGGTCTTCCTGAAGCCCGGCAGCCTGACCACTAGCAGCCACCAGGCTTCGGCGGAGATGCTCACCGGCGTCAGCCGGCAGCCCTACGGAACCGTGGATGCCGCCATCCAGGTCACCTACATCCAGGTGAGCGGCGGAGGCACCAAGCTGATCGCCAACGTGGCTATCGCCTCGGGAGCTTCCCGCGGCGACCGGGTTGTCCAGGTACGCACGATCAACGGCGAATCCACCAACAAGCAATCTTCGGCCAATACCTTCGAAGTGGAGCGGTAGGCTTTAGAATCGTATCCATGGGTCGCGGTCTGGTAGTGTGCCTGTTCCTGAGCGCTGCAGGGGGATGGTCCGCGCAGGACGGGGAGCCGCCCGTTTCCTGGATTGACCCCGACACGGGCCACCGCGTCGTGCGCCTGACGCGGGAACCCGGCAGCGCCAGCCTCTACTTCAACCAAAACGGCTACACCGCGGACGGAAAGCGGCTGGTCTACACCACGCCCGACGGGATTTCGGTGCTCGACCTGGCGACACGCCAGGCGCGCCAGGCAGTGAAGGGGCGCGCACGACTGGTCGACGCCGGCCGGAAGAGCCCGCGGATCTACTATGTTCGCGAGGGCGCCGCTTTCTCCACGGATGTCGACACGGGCGAGACGCGCAAGATCGCCGTCCTGCCGCCCCGCGGTTCCATTGCCACGGTCAACGCCGACGAGACGCTGCTGGCGGGAACCTATGTCGAAGACCGGGGCAACTCCCCGCCGCCACGTCCTCCCGACCAACCCCGCAACAAGGGTCAGATGATGGAAGAGCGTTGGGCGGCCCGGCTGCCGATGGCCCTCTACACGGTCAATGTCCGGACCGGCGAAATCAAGGTGGTCCACAAGAGCAACGACTGGCTTAACCACCTGCTTTTCTCTCCCACCGACCCCGCACTGCTGATGTTCTGCCATGAGGGCCCCTGGCACAAAGTCGACCGCATCTGGACCATCGATACCGCAACCGGCCTGGTCACGAAGATCCACACGCGGACCATGGCCATGGAGATCTTCGGCCACGAGTTCTGGAGCGCCGACGGCCGGACCATTTGGTACGATCTGCAAACCCCGCGAGGCGAGGATTTCTGGCTGGCCGCCTACCAGCTTTCCACCGGCGCGCGCACTTGGTACCATCTGCAACGCAACGAGTGGTCGATCCACTTCAACGTCTCGCGAGACGGCACGCTCCTCTGCGGCGACGGCGGCGACCCCGGCCAAGTGGCTCGCGCCCCCGACGGCCGCTGGATCTACCTGTTCCGGCGGGAGTTAATTCCCAACCGCGGCATCGACGACAAGCGTTTCGTGCAGCCGGGTGTGCTGCGCGCCGAGCGGTTGGTGAACATGTCGCGGCACGACTACCGCCTGGAGCCAAACGTGAGCTTTACCCCTGACCAGCAGTGGGTGGTATTCCGATCCAACATGCATGGTGATACGTATGTGTACGCGGTCGAGGTCGCCAAGGCCGCTGAAAAATAAGGTGAATCTCTCAGGGCGAGGATCTTTCGGGCTCAAGCACTAATACAGTTGTAGGAGAAAAAAACCTAGCACCGCCGCTGAAGGGTGGAAGGCGCAGCGGCCGGCAACAGGTATAATTGGATTGGAAACGGTGGTTTCGTGCCTATGGCTAGTCGTCTCTTCTATCTCGCTGTGCTGCTGATCGCCGGAGGGGGGCTATGCCTGGGCGGCTCCTTCGTGAACGGCTCCGAGCACCCCAACTACTGGGCGCAGGTCCCTCACGGCTCGGGCGTGCTAGGCGAGTTGGAAGAGGGGCAGGAGAATCCGTTCCTGGCTTTGCTGAAGCAGTATCCGCAGTACGACATCATCATCGACTGGGAACGCCGCCTGATCGGTTTCTTCGACCCGAAGAATCCGGGCAAGGCGATTGTGTGGACGCCCTTCCCCTTCGACCTGTACACCAGTCCCGAGAACGTGTACATGACCTACTCCTTCGCGGATGATCCCATCGAGCCGGTCGACGACCCCGTCCCCGAGCCTTCCAGCTTGGCGCTGATGCCGCTCGGTTTGGCCGCGCTATGGACGGCTCGCCGCGCCTCGCGCCGGGTTCGTTAGCCGGGGCTTCCCAGAACAGTCAAATCGCTGTGCGGTGACATCTGTCTCCGCGCCCGGATCGACGCTGCGCGGTCGTAGATCTCCTGGCGCGTGACGCCCGCCACTTCGTACATGGCGAAGATGTTCTCGTCCGGTGTCTCGGGCGAGATGGTATGGGAGGCGGCCAGAATGTATCCGCCGCCGTCGGCGGTCATGCCCTCGAGCAGGCGCCGCGTGGCGTCGCGCACCTCCGCCGGCGTTCCATTCGGAAGCAGGTGCTGGGTATCCACGCCGCCCATGAAGGCGATCCGCGAACCGAATTCGCGCTTCAACTCCAGCGCGTCCATGCCGGGGCAGTTGCATTGCACGGGATTGAGCACGTCCAGGCCGATCTCGACCAGGTCGCCAAGGATCGGGCGCAGCGCGCCGCAGCAGTGATAGGCCACCGGAAGTCCCCGCCGGCGGCCCACCTCAAAGACGCGGGCCAGGTGCGGTTTGACCAGCGAGCGCCAGGCGCGCGGGCTCAACATCATGCCGCGTTGGCCGCCCACGTCGTCGCCGGTCCAATACCAGTCCAGCGGATACCGCTCGCAGGCGGCTTCGCCGAGGGCGATGGAGAAGTCCGCGCAGCGCGCGAACATCGTCTCCGCCAATTCCGGATCGCCCGCGATATCGAGCATGGCGTCTTCCATGCCGCGCAGCCGCCAGTACATCTCGAAGATGCACGGCGACACATCGCACCCGAGCCAGCAATCGCCGCGTTCGCGCACCACCGGTTCCATCAGGCCGAGCAGCTCTTCAAAGCGTTCCATGGGAAGCCGGTAGGCCAGCACCTGCTCGCGCGGCGCGCCCGCCAGTGGAAACCGTTCAATTTGGTTGACGCCGTACCGCCTTACCCAGCCGATGCCCCACCAATCCCGATGGCCCTCGCCGTCGGTGTCGTGGACGATGCCCTCCATGGCGTAGTTGTTGTTCACCCACGTTTGCCGCACGTCGTTGCCCATCGCTTCCGGCACGTGCGCCGCGGGGATTTCCAGCGAACCGGCCAGCCGGCGCGTGGTCTGCGGGTGGAACCACATGAAGATTGGCACCCGGTCCACACGCCGTTTCTGAAGCGCCGCCCGCACCCGTTGCTGTGAGATCATCTTCCTAGAGTATGGCGCGCACCGGCGCTCTGTTAAACTGGTGATTCCGGGCGGTTAGCTCAGTTGGTCAGAGCGTCTGGTTTACACCCAGAAGGTCGGGGGTTCGAGACCCTCACCGCCCACCACCAACCTTCCACAACTATTGGACTGCTCCGTTACGCTTGCACTCCGCGGCATGGCGTTGTACCCTAGTAGGCGAAGAAACGGCGAATTCTTTCCAGATAGAGCGGCTCGACAGGATGATGTTATGTTTGTCGCGATTCACGCGCCGGGGCTCGCGGCGAGGGTGGCGCCCGTGGCGTGCGAGTTTTCCCCGCTCGTGGAGGAAACCTCGCCCGATACGATTCTGCTGGATGCAAGCGGCCTGGAACGCCTGATCGGCCCGCCGCGCGAGATCGCGCGTGTCATCTCCCGGGCGGTGGAGGAAGCGGGCATCAAGGCCAGCCTCGCCCTGGCTTCGAATTGCGACGCGGCGGTTTGCGCGGCGCGCGGCTTCACGGGGATTACGGTCA
>CAYOTD010000306.1:0-6472 GCA_964406685.1 uncultured Solibacteraceae bacterium
GTCCCGCCCGCCTGAAACACTACCAGACGCAAGAGCTGCGCCGCGCGCTGGAACCAAAATCAACCCTATCAGGTTCATGAGCAGAATGGCTGCCGTCCCCCGCGTTGCCCTTGGACGGCGAGTTCAATCCGCCTGCTTGACGTCAGGCGTCCTCGCGGGTCAAACCAGCTTCTTCAGCCGGGCGTCCTCCGCCAGTTTCTTGACCAACTCCTTCACCTTCTGCGCCTGGCTCTTGTGCGCCAGCAGCACGGCGTCGTCGGTTTGAACCAGGATTGCATCCCGCAGGCCCACCACCGCAATCGGCGTGCGTCGGTCTTTGCTCCGCGCGTCGAAGATGATGTTCCGCGCGCCGTCCACGTGGAGGAAGTCTGCCGCGGCGGCGTTGCCTTCGGCGTCCTGCTTGATGTGCCGGCCCAGCGCGGTCCAGGAGCCGAGGTCGTCCCACGCGAACGCGCCGTCGGCCACGACCACGTTGTGCGCGTGTTCCATGAGCGCGTAATCAATCGAGATGCGCTTGATCTCCGGGTATTCCTTCGCGAGCACCTTCGCCAGCTTGGCCGGCTGATTCGCGACCGCGAACCAGCGCTGGCATGCGGCGTACATCTCGGGCTGGTGTTTCTCCAAGCCGTTCGTGATGGTGACGAAGCTCCAGACGAACATGCCGGCGTTCCAGCGATGCTGGCCGCTTTGCAGGTAACCGAGCGCGGTGTCGTAATCCGGTTTCTCGACAAACTGCTCCGCGCGGTGGAACCCGGTCTTGTAAGCCTTCACGCCCGGCGGTGGCGGCAAGGGCTCGCCCACGCGGATGTAGCCGTAGCCCGTGGCCGGTTCGGTGGGCTTGATGCCGATGGTCACGATGGCTTGACCGCGCGACGCCAGATCAAACGCGTCGCCCAACACTTGCTGGAACTTCTTCTCCTCCGGAATGACGTGGTCCGCCGGGAGCACCGCCATGACACCCGTGGTCGAACGCGCGCCCACAAGCGCCGCGCCCAGCGTGACGGCGGCGCAGGTGTCGCGGCCCACCGGCTCGGCCACGACGTTGTCCTTGGGCAGCTTGGGCAGTTGCCTCCGCACCTCGGCCACCTGCGGCGCGGTGGTGATGACGAAGATGTTCTGGAGCGGCGCGAGCGGCAGCACGCGGTCCACCGCTTCCTGCAAAAAGGAGCGGTCACCGAGCAGCTTGAGCAGTTGCTTGGGCGTCTTTTCGCGGCTCAGCGGCCAGAAACGCTCGCCGCGTCCGCCGGCCATGATGATGACGAAACGGTCTTGGGTGTCAGGTTTGGTCTTCATGGATGTTCTCCCGCGCTTCGCAGCGCCTCACGGAGCAGTGCTTCACCAATGTAGCCGCCAGCGTTGCGGATCTGCAGCAAGGGTGCCCTGGCTTCGGGAATCAGGCCCGCCCGCTTGAGGCGCAGCGCCAGTTCCAGATCTTCCATGAGAGGGATGCGTGGTATGCCTCCGGTCGCGGAAAGGGCCTTTCTTGTCGCAAATATCCCCTGGTCGCCATAGGGCAGGGAAAAGAGCCCGCAGCGCAGGTCGACGGCGCGTTCGATGAGCCGGAACGCCAGGCGTCCATCGTCTATGCCGAGACGGAATGCGCCCCAGTCGGCGCCGCGCGCGACGGCGTCCCGGATTGAGGCAATGGCGTTTGCGGGCAGTCTCGAGTCGGCGTGGAGCATGAGGATTATGGCGCCGGAGGCGGTTTCCACGCCCGCGGACAGCTGGTATCCTCGTCCCTGGGGCGCTGCCAGGCGGATGACGCGGGTATCGGAGATTGTCGAGATGGTTGTCCCCTGGGGATCACCGTCTACGACGATTATCTCGCAGTCCGGCGCCGCTTCGGTAATCCGTTCAATGACGCCGTTTATCCTGGACTGCTCTTGAACCCGGCCACTATCAGGTTGCGCAGTTCCTTGCGCCCAAGCCCCAGCTTGGAAACGATAAGCTCCAGCTCCCTTGACACCGAGGTGTTTGAGACAAGGCGGTTGTCCGTGCAGACGGAGACGGACAGGCCGTTCATCTTGGCCCGAAAAACAGGGATGGACCGGGATGAACGTCCCAATCCGCCTCGTGAAAGATGGCGGCGCAACTTGCCACGGTATGGCCGCGCCCTTCTTCCGTCTTTTCCTTGACATCCCGCGGGTTGGCGCCGCTCTCGGCCCAGAACAGGTTGGCCCCGGCCAGCGCGCCGATGCCGCAGGGCTCGTGGGTGCAGTTGCCTTTTACCTCGTGGGGCACGGCAAGACGGGTTACCGCCACGATCTGGGCCATGCGCAGTTCGCTGATCATTCCCCGCGCCGCCAGGGACGTGCCGGGAATGGAGATGCGCCGGGCCGCGCCGCTGAAGGCGGGCTGCTGGTCGGCGGTAAACAGAATAAGGTCCGCCAGTTCGTCATTGGTATGCTCGGGCCCGACCGGCTCGACGCATGTCCCCACGATCAGGCCGGCTTCTCTGAAGGCCCTCACGGATCGTATTCTTCTTTCCGGGTCGATATCGCTGTCGTTACCCTCGCGCAGGCGCAGGGCATGGTATACGCCGTTGAAGCCGGCATTCCTCAGTTTCAGGGCGCCCGTTTCATCCCGGTCGCCCACATTGGCGACCAGAACCGTGTCGGTCCTTATATTTCTCCTGACTTCACGCCCGTATTCGAGAAACTCGTCTTCGTCGAAGTCCGCTGTAGACATCAGGTAGATGGCGTTGGCGCCGTTCTGCTCAAAGGACAGGGCCGCGCCAACGGCCTCTTCCGGTGAGAGCCGTGTCCCGGTCCTGAAGATGCCGTTCCTGGCCGCGAAAGAGCAGAACATGCAGTTTTTCGAACAGGGCGCCAGGTTTACGGCGAACTGGGCGTGAACCTCGGCCCGGTTGTCGCAGAGCCTGGAGGAAATCTCCCTGGCCGCCGCAAGAACCTGGAAGGCGCCTGGCGCCGCGGGCGGCAGGGAAAGGAGTCCGGTTATCTCGCCATGGGTCAGGCGTTCGTTGTTTCGTGCTTTTTTGAGAAGCGAATCAATCTGCATTGGGGGTGTTCCTTGTTGGCTTGAATTTGGCGAACATGGCCGAAGGGGACGGGAAAGGTCCGCGCATGTTCAGTGCTTCCCGCGTTTCCTGGATCAGGACATACAGGAAAGCGCCCGGAAAGAGGGCGAAGAACGGGAGTGAATACCATGTGCCCCGCTGCCAGGCAAACCAGAGAGGCAGCAGGCTGTAAAAGAAAAGAATGACGTTGAGCAGCAGGTAGGGAAGATTGGCGTTGCGATACAGAAACGCCTGAAGCGGAAGGGCGGAGCGGCCGGTAATACCGAACTTTGGCGTCCGATCAAAGACTCCTCCCCGGCTCCAGACACCCTTCAGCACGGAGAGCGCTATGCTGGGCGCCAGGCCGATGCTGATAACGGGGAGAAACATGAGCCGGCGCAGCGACCGCTCCTGACCTTCCGCCCGAAGAAATGCAGAAAAGTATGTCAGGATGGCGACCGTGGTGGCCAGAAAGAGCGGCGCGTCCAGTAAGAGCATTTCCCTTGGGCCGACCCATACGCGCGCAACTACAGCGGGGTAGAGGGTGAGGAACACGATGGCGCCGATGAGCCAGCAGAAATTC
Organism: uncultured Solibacteraceae bacterium; assembly: GCA_964406685.1. Classification (GTDB taxonomy): domain Bacteria; phylum Acidobacteriota; class Terriglobia; order Bryobacterales; family Bryobacteraceae; genus JACQZT01. Next base: position 3,600 of record CAYOTD010000306.1, read on the forward strand.
GCCAGAAGATGGGCCATGGCCTCGCATTTAACCGGCAGAGGGAGAGCCCTGCTCAGAAGCCCGGGGAGAATCCCGCGGGCTGTCTGTATGGAGCCCTTTGCCCATCGCTGCTGTTGAACACGGAAGGCCGAAAAAGTCACGGGCAGTTCCGACGGCACGCAATAGTCGTTAAGGTAGACGAATCTCCAGCCGGCCATTTGGGCCCGGTAGCTCAGGTCCAGGTCCTCGGTCACCGTGTCCGGCCGCCACCCGCCTGCGCTTTCAATGGCTTTGCGCCGCCACACCCCAGCCGTGCCGTTGAAATTGAAAAAAAGCCCTTTCGAATAACGCACCTGGTGCTCGATGGCGAAATGCGGACCCAGCAGAAGCGCCTGTACAGCGGTCAGAAAGGAATGATCGGCGTTGCGGAATCCCCATCTGGTCTGGACCATCCCTACTTTCGGGTCCGAGAAGCAGGGGATCGTCTTGCGCAGAAAGTCCCGCCCTGGGGTAAAGTCCGCGTCGAAGACGGCGATGAACTCCCCTTTTGCGGCCGTCAGCCCCTCGGCCAGCGCTCCCGCCTTGTAACCACGGCGGTGTGAGCGCGCGATATGGCTTATGTCCACCCCTTGCCCGCGCCAGAAGGATGCCCGTCCGGCGATGATGTCCCGGGTGTCGTCCGTGGAGTCGTCGAGGACCTGAATCTCCAGGCCGGGGGAAGGCCAGTCCAGTCGCGCCACCGCATCGATGAGCCGTTCCGCCACGAAACGCTCGTTGTAGAGGGGAAGCTGTACGGTGACTTTGGGAAGGAATCCGGCTGCGTCCGGATTCTGTCCGGGCAGGGGAGTATTTCCGTCGAGGCGCGACCACGCCGCAAGCATCCATAGCCGGTGAAGGCCGTAGAGAGAGAGGAGGCCGAGGGCGGAGAAATGCGCGACGGCGCAGATATCATACAGAACCTTCATTGCATCCATTCCTTTTTCAGGTGGAAATGTCGGGGGTGGAGGAATGTCATTGGGGGCCGTTCTTTTTCCAGTCGGCCATTCCGCCTTCATAGTTGATGGCGCCGGGCAGGTCCGCCAGTTCATGAACGAGCCATGTATAGGCGGAACGGATTCCTCCAGCGCAATAGTAAACCACCGGCCTCGTGGAGGCAATACCATGCTTTGCCAGCAGTTTTCTCAATTCTCCGGGAGAAAGGGGGCGGCGGTCCTTTCCGGTGTGGAATTGGTTCCATGGAATTCGCGTGGACCCCGGGATCCTTCCCTTGATCCACTCCAGGGTGGAGCGCACGTCGACAATGGTCAGCGAGCCCCTGCGCCGTTCAATCTCCCCGGCGGTGATGTCGATTGAGGGGTTCAGGTTTACCTGGTAGCGCTCCTTCCGGGGGAGAGGGTTTTCCTCGCCCGATGCAAGCGGCAGCCGGTGCGCGCGCCATGCCTGGATTCCTCCTTTCAGAAGCCGGATCGGTCCCTTGTGCCCCAACCGGGAAAGGACCCATATGTCCCAGCCTTCTCCACCCCAGCTGGTGTCGGCGTCGCCGTAGACAACAACAGGCGTTTTCTCGTTTATGCCCATGGCCCCCAGGGCCTCAGCCATTTGCAGAGGAGGGAGCATGCGGTATTCCACTCCATTGGCGTCGGTTCTGGTATAGTTCTCCCACGAAAAAGATCTGGCGCCCGGGATGCGGGCCGTCTTCCATTCACCCGCCGGGCGGGCGTCGAGAATTGTCCACCTGGATAAGCCGGCGCTGAGAGTCGACGGATCGATCACTCCCAGATCAGCGGCCGCCGCGCCGGAGGAGTATGCGACAACAATGGCCGCCACGGCCACTATCCGCATGAACACCACTGTCACCATGAAAACCGTTCCGTATCTTATTCCCGTCATTATTGCATCCTCCTTCGCTCTCCTGGCCGTTCAACCGGAGCTTCGTATCGCCCTGCCTTTGCTGACGGCCGTTACCGCTCTGGTTGCCGTCATGTCGGCCCTGTTCCTGTACCTCGGGGAACGGGGCGCCGCGCGCACCTCCCCTGGCGTGATCCTGGGGGTGGCGCTGGTTCTGCGAATCTTCTTCCTTTTTGGTCCGCCGCAACTTTCCGATGATATTTACCGCTATGCGTGGGATGGGGGGCGGACGCTTCTGGGCGAAAATCCCTATGCCTCCGCTCCGGCGGCGGTTCATCCTCCGCCCGGCCTTGCCGCCGTGCACTCGCGTATCAACCATCCGGCATATGTGACAATCTATCCCCCGGCCGCGCAGGCGATCTTCGTCCTCGGCGCCTTGCCCGGCCTGGGCGTCACGGGGCTCAAGGCGCTGCTGCTGTTGTTTGATATGGGATTGTGCGTATTGATTATGAGTGCCCTGGGACGGCTGGGAATGCCTCTCCAGCGCTGCGCCCTGTATGCGTGGAATCCGTTGCCCGTGCTGGAGATTGCCGGATCCGGGCATGTGGACGGCGCCGGTCTCGCCATGCTCATGGGGGCGGTGTGCATGATCCTGGTGGAGCGTGACAACCTTTCATCCCACGACGGGCGAAGATGGGTGTTCGGGCTTTCCGGAGCCCTGGCGGCTTGCGCCGCCCTTGTGAAACTCTTTCCCATCGCCCTGCTGCCCGCGCTGACCCTGCTGATACCGGCCCGGAGGCGTCCGTCTTATATCCTGGGTTTCGCGGCCGCTTCGGCCGCCCTCATTCTGCCGTTCCTGCCCCATCTGGTCAATATGGCCGATACGCTGGGCGTTTACTCCCGGCACTGGGAATTCGCCGGCTTCGCGTTCAACGTTCTGCGGAAACTGACGGGTTCGGGAGGGATTGCCAGGATACTTCTGTCCTGCGGGTTTCTGACAGCGGCGGCCTGGATATTTTTCCGCGCCGCCCGGCTTTTGAAGATGA
>CAYOTD010000307.1:0-1061 GCA_964406685.1 uncultured Solibacteraceae bacterium
ATGGAGGTGAATGATGGCGTGCTCGAAGGCGCGGGCGATGCAGCAATCGGCCGGGCAGATGAACTCTTCGTAGAGCGCCGGGGAGAGGAGCGCGGAGGCGTCCTCCTGGAGCCAGATCATCTGGCCGGGCGCCCAGAGGCTGTAGAAGAACGATCCGGTGCCGCCGTGGAACAGCGGCAGGCGGTCGAGCAAGCAGCGGCCGAAGGCGATCCAGTGATCCGTCAGGCGCCCGACGACGGCGTGGACTTCCTCCGGGGCGTCCATCATGCGGAGGATGAAATCGCCGCCGCCGTAGAGGGCCGATAACAGATCGGAGATACCGCGCATCAAGGTCACACCCACCGGGTAGCGGCCCGCGCTGCGTTCGACCAGCGGCGGGATGAACTCGAGCATTTTGGCGACCCAGGGGTTGGCGGGGGAGAAGTCCGGAACAACGGGATGGCGCGCGAAATCCGGCGGGGCGGTGGAGCGCATGGAGCCGGTGCCGTGGTCGGCCACCACGCCGCAGCCGAGGGACGCCTCGACCCAGGGCACGCCCATGAAAGGCGCGGCGGAGAAGACCAGGTCGCCGCCGGCCTGCTCGTGCATCTCGAACAGGCGGTCGGTGTCGTCGAGGAAATCCGCGACCGCCACGTCCTGGGGGCGGACGAGGCCTTCGGGCAAGCGCGAGGCTCCGTGGGGATAGCGGTGCAGCGGATAGTAAGAACCGAGGGTGAAACCGATCAGGGGGCGGTCATTCTCGCGCCGCCACCACCGCGCGAGGCGGCCGAGCCGTTCCGGGAGAGGCGTCACGCGGTCCGCCGGGTCAGCCGTTGGCCTTCGCGCCGCATTCCGGACAGAACTTGGTGCCGGGCGCAAACTCGAATCCACAGGCCGAGCACTTGGTCTTGGCCGCGATCTTCTGGCCGCATTCGGGGCAGAACTTGCCTCCGCCGGTCTTGGCGCCGCACTTGGGACAGGAGGCCACGCCCTCCTCGGTCAGGTCCAGTTTCTTGGTGTAGTCGATTTCGGCGGTCTTCTGCCAGATCCGGCAATTGGAGGATCAACTCGGCCAGAAGCTC
>CAYOTD010000307.1:1071-4895 GCA_964406685.1 uncultured Solibacteraceae bacterium
TGCGCCTGGGCGGCGGCCACTTCCTGCTCGATATTCGGGGCGCAGTCGATGCACAGGCCGCGTTTGGTGTTCCAGCAGACGTCGGGGCAGACCCAGTTGCCGCAGCGGCTGCACTGGTGGAACTGGGGACGAATCTCCTCGACCGCCGTTTGCAGGGCGCTGTCATGAGCCTTGCCTCCCACCGCGCGCTGGAACTCGTAGGCGCCGCTGCTGGCGCGGCCGAAGACGCCGCCGAGCATGCTGCCGGCCGCGCTGAGCAGGCCTGTGGCCATGCCGGTCACCGACGTCTGAAAGCTCGACAGGAAACCGTTACCGCAGCGGTCGCAGTAGAACTTGAACTGGTAGCCGCGGTCGGTGGAGAGATCGTCGTAGTTCCTGGTAAAGCGAATCGTGGCCATAAAGAACCCGTCAAGGTGATTCTACCGAAGTCCGATCTTCAGCGTGCAGGCGTAGTCGCCGGGCCGGGTTTCGGGCAGGGAGACCGTGAGGCCGGCCGGACCCGGTTTCCAGGCCAGGGCGCCCTTGTGTCCCAGCAGGCTGACGGAAGCGATCCTGCGGCCGGCGAGGTTGGCCTTCGCAAGCGATTTGATCGTGATCTCCCGGCCGGGCCATTCCAGCAGGATCGCGTAGAGGGTGGAGCTTTTGCGGGTGAAGCGGATGTCGCCGGCGGTGAACGGTTTCTGCTTGCGGTCCGTGAAGCCGCCTTTGAGCACCTGGGTCGGCCCCTCGCCGAAGACAACCCATGGGCGTGTGCCGTAGATGGCCTCGCCATTCACCCGGAGCCAGCGGCCGATTTCGAGCAGCGACTTCTGCGCCTGGTCCGGTATGGTCCCGTCCGGACGCGGGCCGATGTTGAGTAGCAGAAGGCCGTTCTTGCTGACGATGTCGACCAGATCGTCGATGAGGGAGTCGGGGGAGCGGAACTCGTCGTTGTCGATGTAGCCCCAGGATTTCAGGCTGATCGAAGTGTCGGTCTGCCAGACCATGTCGCGGGTCGAGTCGAGTTTGCCGCGCTCGATGTCGAGGACGGCGGTCTTCTCGGGAAAGGCCTTGTTCTTATAGTTGATGGCCACCCCGCCCCGTCTCCAGGCCGCGCCGCGGTTGTAATAGAAGGCCGCGAAGCGCTGCAAGTAGGGCTCGAAGACGGGCTGCTCGATCCACCAGTCGAACCAGAGGAGGTCGGGGTTGTACTTGTCGACGATCTCGGCGGTGCGCGCCAGCCAGTCGTTGAGAAAGGCGCGGTCGGGAGGGTTGTCGGCCTGTGCGCCGGGCAGGCGCCGGGGACGGGCGGGGCCGTAGAGGCCGGCGTAGCGCGGGTCCTTCACGTCGGAGTCGAACTTCATGCCGCCGTCGAAGAACCACCAGTGCTCGGCCCGGTGGGAGGAAGCGCCGAAGCGCAGGCCCTGCTTGCGAACGGCGGCGGCAAGGTCGCCGATGAGGTCGCGGCGGGGGCCCATTTTGGCGGCGCTCCAATCGGTGAAGGAGCAGTCATACAGGGGGAAGCCGTCGTGGTGCTCGGCCACGGGGACGACGAACTTCGCCCCGGCGTCGCGGAACAGCGCGGCCCAGGCGTTGGGGTCGTACTTTTCGGCTTTGAACAGGGGGATGAAGTCCTTGTAGCCGAACTTCAACTGCGGGCCGTACTTCGTCACGTGGTGTTTGAAGACCGGGTCGTTCTCGACGTACATGTTGCGCGGGTACCATTCGTTGCCGAAGGCGGGGACGGCGTAGACGCCCCAGTGGATGAAGATGCCAAACTTGGCCTCCTCGTACCACTGCGGCACGCGGTAGGTTTCCAGCGACTGCCATCTCGGTTGGAACGGGCCTTTGGCGGCCGTGACGTCGACGGTCCTGAGAGCGGCTTCGATGCGGGCTTCATAGGGCTGGCTCCAGGCCGACGCGCAGAGGGCCAGCAGAAGGACTGCGGTTGTTTTCATCGCTCCAGGCTCCTAGTCCGTGTGGAATACTTCTTCCATGTCGGCCCACCATTCGCCGGAGGCGCGCGTGGCGAGGGGTTGCTGCATCGGCATCATGATGGACCACCACTGCTGCGTTTTCGGGTCGGCCGCCATCTTGGCCATGTCGGCGGCAAAGTCCGAGCCGTGGTACTCGAAGTAGCCGAACAGCAGGTTGTCCTTGAGATAGATGGAGTAGTTGCGGATGTTGCATTGGCGGATCATGTCCAGCACTTCGGGCCACACCGCGGCGTGGTAGGTCTTGTAGGCTTCGACAGCTTCGGGCTTGAGTCCGATCAGGGATCCGTATCGCTTCATGAGTCGCCTCTCGCGTAGAGGTTATGGTAGCGGAAAACATCGTATCCTGGGAGTTCGTCCCAAGAGGAGAACATCGTGAAGTCTCAAATCATCGCAGTTGCAGTCATGCTGCTTTCCTGCGCACTTCCTATTTGGTCCCAGGGACCCAACAAGTCCAGCGAAGAGTTCCGCAAGCAATTCCTGGAGGGATTCCAGCGGAACGGCCTGAACACGGCGGCAGGCGACGCCATGATGCTGCGCATCCTGGTGGAGAGCATGGGCGCCAAGCGGGGGGTCGAGGTCGGGGTCGCCTTCGGGTACGGCGCCATTAACATGGGGATCGGCTTCGAGCGCACGGGCGGGCATCTCTACTCGATCGAGATCGACCCGAAGCGCGCGGAGACCTCGCGCGTGAACATCGCCAAGGTCGGGCTGGAAAAGACGGTGACGGTGCTTCAGGGCGACGCGCTCCAGGTGATGCCGACGCTGAAGGGCGAGTACGATTTCGTCTTCCTCGACGCGCTGAAGTCCGACTACCTGAAGTACCTGAAGGCGATCGAGCCGAAGCTCAAGAAGGGCGCGGTGGTGGTGGCCGACAACGTGATCGTTTCGGCGCGCGCCATGGCGGACTTTTTGAACTACATCCAGACCAGCCCCAACTACGACACGGTGATCATCCGCTCGTCGATGGAGAAGAACGACGGGATGTCGGTGAGCTACAAGATCAGGTGAAGCTACTCAGCAGGTGGTTACTTCAAGGCCGGCGCGGTTGATCTCGAAGTCGAAGAAGCGGGAGCGGCCGTTCAGGGGGGCGCGCTGGAGCATCTCGCGAACCCAGGCGGCGTCGCGGGGGGATTTGCAGACCATGAAGAGGAAGCCGCCGCTGCCGGCGCCGGAGATCCTCATGCCGTGGACGTAAGGGCGCACGCGCTCCAGAAGCGACTCGATCTCCGGGTTGGTCACCTCGCTGCACAATTCCTTTTGCAGGCGCCAGGCGACGTCCACGTAATGGCCGAAGCGGGCCGCATCCTTGCGCGACATGGCGTCGGCGATGGCGGCGGCTACGCGGTGCTCGTGGGCGAGAGTCCTCATGATGGCGCGGTCGCGGTTGAAGTAGCCGCCCACGATCTGTTGCAGGATGTCCTTGGCGACGCGCGTCATGCCGGTGTAGTAGAGCAGCGTGGAGCCGCCGTTGAGCCGGGGGTCGATGACGTCGTCCGGGACATAGTGGATCCGCGGGTCGGGGAACAGGCCGGGCGCGGTGCTGGTGATCTTGCATCCGCCCACGCCGCCGCCGACCTGGTCCTGCCAGCCGCCGCCGGTGGTGAGCGCCTGCTCCAGGCGGAGCACGTTGTGGAACAGCTCGCGCGGGGTGAGGGTGCGCCCCATCATGCGCTCGACTACCGCGATGAGGACCGCGCCGAGAATGCTGGAGGTGCCCAGCCCGCTGCCCTTGGGGATGCCGACCAGGGTGGTCAGCTCGATGCCGCCGCCGAAGCGGGTGAGCATGTCGCGGAGAGTGAAGCCGGCGGGCCACTCGGCGAGGTCGGGCGAGAAACCGGAGATCGCCAG
>CAYOTD010000307.1:4905-6463 GCA_964406685.1 uncultured Solibacteraceae bacterium
CTTGGCGAGGGCGAAACCATCGCCGGGGCGGCGGTAGTCTAGCAGGCCGTCCAACTCCGCGATCTCGATGTGCCGGCCGGTGTCGATCGAGCTCAGCCGGATGACGGGCTCGTCCACCACCCGGCAGTAGCAGTGAATGGGCGGCTGGCCATTGAGGTTGACCGCGGCGTTGATGACATCGCCGCCGTGTTCGAGCGTGTAGGGCGGGGTGTCGGTCCAGCCGCCGCCCAACTCGATGCGGGCGGGAGCGCGGCCCCAGATGGTCTCGTCGGGGCGCAGGGCGTTGCGCGGCTGCGTCCTGGTGGTCATCGAACTGCGCAGGATGGTGCGGTTCAACTGGCGGAAGGCATCGTCGCGCAGGTGGGACAACTCGGGAACCGCCGTACCGAGGGAATGGACGATGCGGCAGTAGAGGAAATCGGCCAGCCCGCCGCCGCCGTCCTCCAGGCAGGACCGGGCTTCGGCAAGCAGGTCTTCGGCCCAACCGCCGGGATCGCCAGAGTGGGCGATGGCGTGGGCGAGGTCCCCGGCGGAGAAGGCGCTGGCGGGGGCGAACATGCGGCGCAGCGAGCGGCGAATGCCACCCGCGCGGATGGCGGCGCGGCGGCGGTGGAAGGCATCCTGATCGGAGAGTTGCGCGATCTCGGCGGCGCTGTAGCGGTCGGCTTCGCGCCAGGCGCGCTTCTGCTCTTCGGTGGCGGAGGACGGGTCGAACATCCACAGCCAGCGGCGGTAGTCCTTCGGATCGCTCACGGCGGGGAAGACGGGCGCCTCCCACAAACCGGCGGCATCGATCCAATCGCCCAGCGGGCGGCCGCAGTACCGGTCGTCCTTGAACGAATCGCCCTCGCCGTAGCAGCGCACAAACCAGCAGGGCGCGCCTTCGCGGGTGGCGCCGGCGAGGAGTTCGAGGCAGGCGCCGGGCGGCAAGTCGAGAGGCTCGTCGACATCGACGCCCACGACGACGTTGCCGCCGCCGAGAGTGAGCGGCGCGTTCAGGCGACAGGCTTCGATCCAGGCGTGGGAACCGGCGATCTCCGCCTGAGGACCCATCTCGCAGTTCACCAGGAGCCGCGAGTGCGCGGGCGCGGCCTGCTGATCGTGACGCAGCAACTCCAGGCCGCTTTCCACCAACTGCCGCGTGGCGCCGAAGTGCAGGAAGCGGCAGCGCGGGGCGACACGCACCGCAAGAGGGACTTCGGCGAGGGCCGGGAACCAGGCGGCGAGAGTGGCGTCGTCCCATGGCGAGCCGCTGGCGCGGGCCGAGCGCAGGTAGTGTTCGGGCGTAGCATCGGCGCCCATGGCGCAACAGATCTCGCGGTAGAGATCGATCTCGCGCTCGAGGTAGGCCTCGCCGAAGGCGGCCAGCCACCGTTCGGCGGTGGCGGCGTCCAGGCTCATGAGGCCCAAGTCGAGCAGCGCGCGGCCCTCGCGGTCGATGGCGCCCGCGCGCCGCTGCTCCTCCGCGGAGGGTTTTTGCAGGTACAGCCGCAGCGAGCCGTCCGCGCCGGGACAGAAAACGCCGTGGCGGCTCGCCTCTTCCGGCGCCGCGTAGCCG
>CAYOTD010000308.1:0-4274 GCA_964406685.1 uncultured Solibacteraceae bacterium
GAGCCGGGACTGACCCAGTTCTACGGCGTCAAGGCCAACCGTCAGCAGACCTGCTTGTCGACGAGCCGTTCGACTACGATGCGGTAGCGGAATCGTCTTGACGCGGCGGGGGAACGGGCGTCAAATGGAATCAGATCCGCTTCGGCGGAGAGGGGAGGCCCTTATGGATGCGATGGATGCCGGGCAGCGCCTCAACCTGGACAGCGAACAACTGGCGACGCTGGCGGAAATGCTGGAGGCGAGACAGGCCAGCCTGCTGGTCGAAATCCGGCACACGGCCCACAGGAGCTATCGGGACGAGCTACGCCACCGGCTGGAGGTGGTCGAGAAGCTGCTGGCCCTGGTTCGCCCGGCTGCCCAGGCAGCGGGGAATTGAAAGGCAATGGTGGGCTTGACGGGACTCGAACCTGTGACCTCCGCTGTGTGAAAGCGGCGCTCTAACCAACTGAGCTACAAGCCCACGAACATCTGCGATTCTACCACACCGGGCGGGCGCGTTTGCACCCGCCCGATGCGGGCACGGCGTTAGAACGAAAGCCGGGCGGTCAACTGAATCTGCCGCGGCGTCCAGTAGGAGGTTTGCAGCGACTGGATGCCCGTCGTGGTGTCCGGGTTCACGTAGCCCTGGATGTTGAAGGCGTTGAAGGCGTCCACGTTGAAGCGGAGCTTGACCCGCTCAGTGATCGTGAAAACCTTGTACAGCGACAGATCGGTCGAGTAGTTCCTCGGCCCTTCCAGGATCGTCATCGAGTACGGATTCGAACCGGCAGGGCCGGGCGAATAGGCCGTAAGAACCGTGGTCCCGTTCTTCAGCGTCACCGAAACGTTGTTGTTGCCGAAGTTCGCCGCACCCGGAGTGTTGTTGATCGGGGCGAGATAGGGAGTATAGTCGGACGGCACGCCCTGCACGCCATTCTTGGCCGCGTTGACCACGTTGGGCGCGATGTAGCCGTTGAACCACAGATACGCCGGACGGCAGACGCCGCTGCGGCAGTCCGTCACCGGAACCGAATCTCCGTACATCTTCACGGGACTTGTGGCGCCCCAGTTCGAGGAAGCCACCTGGAAAGCCTGCGTCAGAATCGTGCCGGTGAAGGCGACCTGATAGCCGCCGACGATGGCGTCCAGCCACCGGCCGGCGTCCCGCAGGAAGCGCTTGCCCTTGCCCACCGGCAGATCCACGATTCCGTTGTAGGTGACGCGGTGGGTCGGGATGGCCGTGTCCAGCTTGTAGTTCTGGTAGCGATTCAACTCGCGGCTCGGCTCGTAGATGGTGCCCGTGTCCATGCCGGAGGGCAGCACGCCGGGAGCGTAGTTCTGCGCCGGATAAGTCAAGTTGTCGCGGAAGGTGTTGCCGCCCACGCGGAAGGCGCGCGAGTAGACCCAGAAGATCTGGTGCGCGTAGCCGTTGCGGAACGGCCGTTGATAGTTGATTTGCAGCGCGCTGTCGTTGGACCAGCCGGTCTTCATCGACATGACGCCGCTGCCCCAGGTCTTCTGGTCGTAGGGCCGGGTCGCCGTGGAAGCGTACGTTCCGGTGGGAAGCGCGGTGCCGGTGGTCACCTGCCAGACGTAGGTGGAGGGCGCATTGTTGAACTGATAGTTCTGGTCGAGGTTCTCCCCGTGCGTGAACACATAGCTGACGCGCAGCGCCGAGCCGTCGCGGAACGGCTGTTCCACGGTCATGTTGGCCGTCTTGACCCGCGCCGGCGGGTACTCCGGGTTCAGTTTCGTGCCCGTCGAGATGCCCGGCAGCAGCGCGGTGACCGAGTTGGTATCGACGACGTCCTTGCTGTTGAGTCCCGCGATGACGGCCAACGGCGACCTCAGCAGGTAATTCGGCAACCCGTCGGGGGACTGCGAGGCGGAAGTGTAACTCCGCGAGTAACCCGCCGTGAACGGGTAGCTTGCCGTCAGATAGCGGATCGAGTTGCGGACCGGCACGGGATAGATGTACTCGCCGTACCCGGCGCGAATTACCGTCCCGTTGCGGCCGAACGACGGGGTATAGGCAAGGCCCAGCCGCGGGAGGACGTTGCCCCAACTGCCGTAGAACCCTCTCGACGGCAGCCCGCCTTCCTGCAACGTCTCGAACCTGACGCCCAGGTTCTTCAGGTTGGTGACAATAGCCTGCGTGGTGAGGCCCTGCTGAACGTAATAGTCGATCTCGCGCGGGAACGCCAGCGCGTTGTTCTTCAGGTCGAACATCACCAGGTAGTCGTTGGCGGCGCGGGGAGCGGGATGCCCCTCCCAGCGGAGCCCCACGTTGAGAGTGAGCCTCTGGCTGACCCGATAGTTGTCCTGGATGTAGAGATCGTACTCCGTCAGGCTGCAATTGTTGAACGGTGCGTTGAGGTTCTGGCTGTAGGAGCTGGCCGCGCCGAGGAAGAAGTCGGCGTCCGCGTAGCCGGTGTTGGCCTTCGCCCCGTAGTTGGAGCCGGTCGCCGGATCGTAGATGGCCGTCGCCAGGTTACCGAACGAGATCTGGTCGGGAGAGTTGTCCGACATGTAGCCGAACTTCTCGTGCCGGTAGCGGCCGCCGAAGGCGAACTGGTGCTTGCCCCAGATCAGGTTCAGGTTCTCATCGAGCGTGGTCAGGCGCTGGCTCATGCCGTAGTTCCACTGGGAACCGCCGTAGGGCATGATCAGAGTCGACCCGATCGACGGAAAACCGATCTGGCCGAAGTTGTTCGGCAGGCCCAACTGCTGCTCGTAGTTCTTCTGCGAGGCCTGGTTTCCCTCCACGTACATCCGCTGCCACTGCATGCTGAGGATCGTCTCGGAGAAGAAGGTCGGCGAGATGACCTTTGAATACCCCAGCGCGCCGCTGATGGTCTGGATCGGGATCCGCTGGTAGCCCGTGGCGCCGGCAGGCAGGCCTCCGCCTTCGATGTTGGCCGGGGAGGCCGAGGGGTAGTTGCGCAGGGCCTGCTGCTGCTGATCGATTTCCGTGAACCGGAAGTACGCGCGGTTGTTCTCGTCAAACACGTGATCGAAGCGGACGGTGTAGTTCGGCACCGTCTGCTCGGTGTTGTTCACGTCGGTGATGTTGGAATTGACCAATGGATTGTCGGCCGTGTGCGGCAGCGGCGTGGCCGCATACAGCGTCTTGGCCAGGGGGCTGATCCGGGTGATCGGGATCTGGTTGTGGGGGAACGGGGTCCGCGAGTACTTCTCCGCCGCGCTCTGCGTCGAGTTCGGATCGTAGAGCTGCTGGAGAATCCCGGCGGAGTTCACCAGCCCGCTGAAATCGCCGGTCCGCATCGCCACGGTGGGCACCTTCACCAACTGGTTGGCCTTCTGGCGCAGGGAAAAACGCTCGTAGGCGTAAAAGAAGAACGACTTGTTCCGGCCATCGTAGACTTTGGGAATGTAGATCGGACCGCCGATCGAGCCGCCAAACTCGTTGCGGTTCAGCGGCGGCGCCGCGTAGTCGGCAGGATTCTGCCGGGCCTTGGCGATGCCGAAGTAGTTGTTTCGCACGGTCTCGAAGAACGAGCCGTGAACCGCGTTCGTGCCCGACTTGGTTGTCAGGATCACCGTGGCGGGCGTGGCGAACTGCGCGCTGGAGTTCATCGTCTCGAACTTGGCTTCCTGCACCGAATCGGGATCCGGGAGAGTCGCCTGCGACGAGTTCGACTCGCCGCCGAAATTGCGGTTGGTCATCGGCGCGCCGTCCTGGGAGTACTCCATCGCCTCCTGCATCAGGCCGTTGGCGCGCGTGCCGCCGCCCTCCAACCCCGGCACCGTCTTGGCCGCCAGGTTGAGCACGTTGCGGCCGTTTTGCGGCAACTGGTCGATCCGGCTCCAGTCGAGCTGGGTGCTCACCGTGCCGCTGTCGTAGGTGACAAGCTGGAGCGTCTCGCCGGTCACCGTCACCTTCTCGGCGATGTCGCCTACGCTCAACTGCGGATTGAGGACCAGAACCTGGGCATTCTGGAGCGTCACCGTGGTTTCGTAGGTCTTCATCCCCGCGGAGCTGAAACTCAACCGATAGGTGCCCGCGAACAGGCCCGGCACCGCGTAGAAACCGCTGTTGTTCGCCTTGGTATCGAAGGCCACGCCCGTTGCCTGGTTGACCACCCGCACCGAGCAACCCGGGATCGCGGCGGAAGTCGCATCCTGGACCGTGCCCTGGATCGTACCCGCGCCGCTCTGTCCGAACAGGCTGGCGGCAAGTATCAGCGCCGCAAACTGGATCGTTACGGTCCTCTTTAGTAGTCTGCTGAGATCAATCATCGTTTCCTCTGCACCCTAAGCTGGTAATGGACTAC
>CAYOTD010000308.1:4284-6430 GCA_964406685.1 uncultured Solibacteraceae bacterium
TCGGCCGTCTGAGCGAACGGCCGTTATAGTACGCAGCACCCTGAAGTCGCCCTGTACTACGATTCTGCAATCGTATCAGACGATTGGAGCCGCTGAGGGGTGTGGTCTGTAAACTGTGGCGGTTGGGAACCTTGGAGCGGCGCGGAAGCGGCGCAGTTCCGCCTCATATGCCATTTCGCCAGGGCTTCGTATTAATATGGTACGGACCAGAACTTAGGGGTCAGTCGGAGCATGGCGTTGGATCTGGCGCTATTTGACGCAGATTACGTGGCGAGGCTTCGGGAGGGCGATCCGAAGGTGCAGCAGCACTTTGCCGCGTACTTCGGCCATTTGCTAGACATCAAGCTGCGCGCCCGGCTGCGCACCAGTTCCTTGCGGGAAGATGCCCGGCAGGAGACTTTTCTTCGCGTCTTCAACACCTTGCGCGATCCCTCGAAGCGGCAGCCGGAAAACCTCGGGGCATTCGTCAATGCGGTCTGCAACAACGTGTTGCTGGAGACGTTCCGGAGTCAGGCGCGCATGACCGGCGCGGAGGAAGACGTGCCCGAACCGGCCGACGGGCGCCCCGGTCCGGAAGCCGAGGCGGTCCGGGCCGACAGCCGCCGAATCGTGCGGCAAGTGCTGGCCGAGATGGGGGAGCGGGATCGCACCGTGTTGCGGGAAGTCTTTCTGGATGAACTTGATAAGGACGATGTCTGCCGCCGGCACAGGATCGATCGGGAGTATCTCCGGGTGGTCCTTCACCGCGCCCGGGCGCGATTCCGGATAGCCGCGGAGGGCTTCGACAGGCGCGCCACCGCGGAGTAATCCTTGTTTCATGATGAAACGACAGGCCACTCCGAAATCACTTGGCGGGTAGAGGCAGTGAAAGAAGCTGAATCGTATGAACCACGAGGAAGCCATCAAAATCCGAGCCGCCGAGAGGTACATGCTGGGCGAGCTGAGTCCTGGGGAACGGGACGGTTTCGAGGCGCACTTCTTCGAGTGCGCCATCTGTGGCGCCGAAGTCCGGTCGGCAGACCTGTTTATCGAGAACCTCCGTGCCGTCCTGGCGGAGGAAGCGGTGGAACCGAAGCGGAAGCAGGAGTCCTGGCTGAAGCAGTTGCTGGCCGGGTGGCTGGGCTGGAGCGGGATGGGCGCCTGGCGGCCCGCCCCCGCCTTCGCGTTGGTTGCGGCGCTGGTGGTTGTCGTCTCCGGAGAGTCGTTTCTGCTGTGGCAGGCGCGCACGCGGCTGTCCGAGGCCGAGGCCCCGCGCCTGGTGGCGTCGGCCGTGTTGCGCCCCGAGACTCGCGGCGAGCCGGTGCGGGTCGTCGCGCAACGCGGCGTCCCCCTGCTGTTGACCTTTGACATCGAGTCCGCCCAGGGTTATCGTCAGTATCAGTTTGATGTTCGCTCGGCTTCGGGAACCAAGGTTCTCGGGCTGAGCGCCGCGGCTCCGCCGGACGACAAGCCCGTGATGCTGTCGATTCCGGCCGGCAGGCTCAAACCGGGCCGGCACGCGTTAGTCGTTCATGGGGTATCGGCGACGGGGGAGACCGGGTCACAATTGGGCCAGTACCATTTCGAGCTGATCGAGGAGAAGGATCCTGCACAATGACCGACGAGTTCAAGGACATCGAGGAACGGTTCATCTATCGTGGCAATGCGGTTGGGTTAGGCGGGCGGATCACTAAGTACAAGGGGCGGTCGGGTCTCAACATCCCGATCCCCGTTCAGGGCGCCTGCTCACTACCGGTGGTGGGCGGCGTTTCGGAGTCGAATCTTACCGGCTGCAAGTTGTGGTCGAAGGACCCGGAGTTTCTGCTGGCGGCGGCGGAGTCGGTGGCGACGCTGGCCGAAGGCGGAGTGTCGGATACAGGCGACTATGTCACGCACGTCCGCGCGGATGTGAAGGGGGTGCAGTTCGTGGACACGGTTTCGGCGGAACGGGTGTTGATGGACCTGACCTCGACCCATGTCCCGGGCGAAACCTGCCCTCACATCAGCCCCGGAGACAGCGCCATCGTGGGTTTGAAGCTCGGCGATTGCGCCGTCGACGTCTCTCTCGACCTGAAGACGCTCCAGAGGTATACTACGAAGGCGTCTCTGGCCGAGGCCTACGAGAACTTCCCGGACTTCCGGGCGAAGATCTGGCGGCGGTTCATCA
>CAYOTD010000309.1:0-6419 GCA_964406685.1 uncultured Solibacteraceae bacterium
GCTGTTCCGCTACTCGCCGCCCGCCCAGGCCTCGTGCTCGCTTCAGGCCGCCACGCACCAGAGCCTGCGCGCCGCATTTCTGGTTTCGGACACCGACACCGCGGAGAAGCAGGCCGACACGCGCGAAGGCAATTCCTTGCAGGACGGGCGAAGGACGTTCGACCTCGGGCGGATGTCGCCGCTCGCTCCAGGCACTTCGTATTGGTACCGGCTCTCCTGCGACGGCAAGGTGGTCAAGGGAGAGTTCACCACCAGCGCGGCCGAGTAGAGGGTCAGGAACCCGGCGATCCGGCGCCCGCGGCCGCCGTGGCGGCGATCTTTGCCGCCAGGCTTCCGCGCAACGCTTCCACGAAAGCCGAGATGACGGGGACGTTGCCGGCGGAGGCGAAACCGCGCGTCAGCACGACGAAGTCGTCGCCCGGAAGGGGAATCTCGATCCGCCATTCCCCGGCCGGAGAAGCCGGAGCGAACTGCTCCTCGAACTGCTCGCCCAGCAGGCGCAGGCGCACGGAACGGAAGCCGAACTCCCGGCCGGCCTTGGCGATCTCGGTCCAACACTCCTGGCTGGTGGTCAACGCGGCCAGGGTGCGCGTCATCCGTTCCACCGCCAGCCGGCGGCTGAGAATCTCCTGGATCTCACCGCCCAGGATCAGCCTGCGGGCCAGGTCGAACTCGGTGTAGTTCAGGTACTGGATGCCGAGCCAGATGGCGGTGGCGAACAGCGCCACCAGCAGGAGGGAGAGCGGCATGCTCCGGACCAGGTGGTGCAGCAGGGAGAACATCGCCGCCAGGCCGCAGCCGGCGTAAAGCAGCAGGACCGCCTGGCGCGGCGCCAGCCCGCGCTCGAGCAGGCGGTGATGGATGTGGCCCCGGTCGGCGGAGAAGATCGGCTGATGGCGCAGGAAGCGCCGCACCACGCAAAGCGAGACGTCCAGCAGCGGGATGGCCAGCACCATCATGGGCGCCAATATGCCCAGCAGGGTGGTGGACTTCTGGGTCCAGATGATGCCGTAGCAGCCCAACAGGAACCCGATCAGCAGGCTGCCGGAATCGCCCAGGAAGATGGTCGCGGGGTTGAAGTTGTAACACAGAAACCCGAGCAGGCACATGGCGAGGGGGAACGTGGCCAGGCTCAGCGGCTGGTTCCCTCCCATCAGCGACGACAGGAAGATGGTCATGGTGGCGAACAGTCCCACCCCCACCGCCAGGCCATCCATCCCGTCCACCAGGTTGATGGCGTTGGAACAAAGCAGAAGCCAGAAAACGGTCAGCACCAGCGACCAGGCCGGCCCCACCGTGTATCCCGCCCCGCCGAGGATGCGAACCCCGGCCGAGTACGCCATGACGGCGGCCATGGATTGGCCGAGAAGCTTCTGCCAGGGTTTCAGCCCCAGCAGATCGTCCACCAGGCCGACGGCGAACATGATGACCGCGGCCGGAAGCAGCTTCCAGATCAGCGAGTCGCCGCCGAACAGGATCTGGTCCCGGTTCTCGGAAAAGACGTACGCCAGAACGTAGGACAGCGCGATGGCGATGCCGCCCACACGGGGAATAGGTTGACGGTGCTGCTTGCGTCCCGCGTCGGGAGAATCCACTACCCGGAACGAGCGGAAGATATCGCGGCAGATCGGCGTCAGCACCAGACTGAAAACCAGGGCGCGAGCCCCGAACCACCAGATCGAAATGTCCATCCGACGCCTTGAGAGGCGGGGCGCGACAGCCGCGTCCCTCAGTATCCGCAGACCATTTTAGAATCGCCCTCCGCCGGAGTCAATTCATGCCGGAGCGCGCTTCGCCAGGCGGCAGTTCACTCGCGCCGAAACGAACTCGCGGGTCAGGCGGTTGTTCAGCCAGTCGCATCCGCGGATGGCGGGGGTTTTCATCTCGACCAGCCGCAGAGGGCTGTGCCGGACCAGTTGCTCGAACCTCCGCACGGTCATGCGGTTCAACCCGCCGGCGACTTCGCTGAAGCGGGTCGCTCCGTCGGACCTGAAGTCCGATCGCCAGCGGATCAGGGCCCGTTCGGAAAACAACAGGTGCGCCCACGGGAAGACCGAGAACATGTGCCCGCCCAAGGGGTGATACCAGGTCGGGCCGAAGCAGGCGATCACTTCTCCCTCGGGGCGGAGAAGCGAGTCCATGATTTCCAGAACCCGGGCCGGGTCGTCGAAGTGCTCGAAGGCGTCCAGCGAGACGACCACATCGGCCGGTTCCTGGGTCGCGGAGACGAAACTGCATTTCTCCCCGACGCCCGCCGCCGCGGCCCTCTGCCGCGCGACCTCCAGGCGGGCTTCGTCGATGTCGAGACCCACCACCTCCCGGGCGCCTTTCCGGGCGAGTTCGATCGCCTCCGCGCCGTCGCCGCAGCCGAAGTCGATCACCGTCTTCCCGGCGATCCGGCTGAGCATCTCCGCGCCCAGCAGCACCTCCAGCTTCGACTTGCCCACGTAGAAGCTTCCGTCGCAGTGTCTCGATCCGCCCGGCGCGATCCGCTTCAGGATCCGGTATTGGAGTTCGGTCAGCAAAGCCACCCCGTCAGTTCCGACATTATCCCACAGGGGTCCGCGGCGGCCGGGCACCCGATCGCCCCGGCGGCCCACCAGCAGATGCAGGCCTTCTCGATCAGGATCACGCCAACGGCCACCGTGATGACAACGGTGGGCCCTAGGCTGATGGCCTTGGCGGCAAACAACCAAGCCGTCTGTTCACGCAGCGTGGGGCGAGCCTGGATTGGGGGGCCGGGTGCTGTTCGACATGCGCGGCGCGAATCGTCTCCCTCATTATGCCGCAGAGCCGCGCGGGCCGCCTGAACGGCGTGAGGTATACTGATCTCTGCCGGGAAACCAAGCCGGAAACCAAAGGAAGATCTCGACCCGCTTTGCGCCGGCGCGGGGCAGAAACCTATGAGTTCAGACCCAGCGGTGAGTGTTGTCATCACCGCGTACAACGTCACGCCCTACATCCGCGAGGCGCTGGATTCCGTGATGTCGCAGAGCTTTACGGACTTCGAGGCGATCCTGGTGAACGACGGCTGCCCGGACTCGGACAACCTGGAGCGGGCGATCGCCCCCTACCGCTCCCGGATCGTCTACATCCGCCAGGAGAACGGAGGGCCGTCGGCGGCGCGGAACACGGGCGTCCTGAAGGCCCGCGCGCCCCTGATCGCGCTGCTGGACGGCGACGACGCCTATCTGCCCACCTACCTGGAGGAGCAGACGCAAGCCTTCCGCGACGATCCCTCGCTGGCGCTCCTTTATCCGGACATGGCGCGCTTCCGCGACGATCCGCTGGCCGGCTCCACCGCCATGGACCATGTTCGCCAGGAAGGCGAAGCCACCTTCGAGGCCCTGATCGAGCAGAAGTGCATCGTGCTGAACTGCGCCGCCATCCGCCGGGAGGCCATCCTTCGCGCCGGCATGTGGGACCCGGCGATCCGGCACGCCGAGGACTACGACCTGTGGTTGCGGATCGCCCACTCCGGGGGGAAGATCGCGTACCGCCGGAAGCCGCTGGCGCGCATCCGCACCCGTGGGGGGAGCCTTTCTTCCGATCCGCTGAAGATGCTCGCCGGCCAGTTGTACGTGTACGAGAAACTGCTGCGCACGCTCGACCTGACGGAGAACCAGAAGCGGCTGTTCCGCGAGATGATCGCGCGCACGCGGGCCCAGGAGAACTACGAGCGGGGCCGCCGGAGCCTTCGCGAAGGCGATTACGGCGCGGCGCGCAAGTTGTTCGGCGAGGCAAACCGGGTGCTAAAGCGGCGGAAGCTGTCACTAGTGAACGCGGCGCTGGCCTTCGCGGAAAGCCCGCTGCCCGGCGCGCGGCCGCTTTCCGCCTGGCTGTTCCGCCGGTTGCAGCGCTAGAAACCGGGGGCGCCGCGAAGGCTTAGGATCGCCGCCATGCGGCACGGCAACGGCCCCTGGCGGCGGACCGTGATCACCACCGCCCGTTGTTTTTCTCCATAAGCCCGCGAATGCCAGCATTCCCCGGTTTCCGCCGTTGTCCCTTCCGGGAAGCACAGCACCGCGTGGCGGCCGAGGCGTAACGCCCGCGGAGACAGCGGCGTCGCCTCAACCCCCGGATGCCAGAACTGCTCGATCGTGTGCTCGCCTGCGGGGCCGTCGACTTCATCCAGGATGACGGCCACCTCCGGCTTCCACAGCATCACTCGCCGCCGGTGGCGGAAGCCGCGATAGCGGCACTCCGCGTCGACGCAGTCCTTTTCCGCCTTGCAGGTCCACTCAAGCCGCCGGACCTCGGGCCGCCCTTCCCAACGAAAGGTGTGCACCGGCACCCCCTGATCGAGGCCGTCCGGGCGCACGGTGTTGTGCGCGGCCGAGCCGCGGAAGCGGTCGCGCCACTCGGGGGCTCCGACGTAGGTGTAGGTGCCGGAGTCGACCAGGAGTTCTTCCTCCAGCGTGCGTGCCAGGACGCTGAGCGCGTCGGAGTGGCTGTGGCCGGCGCCGCCGGGCCCGAAGCCGCCGGTATCGACGAGCACCTGCAACTCCGGCGAGCGGAGCGAAACCAACCCGGAATCGGCGAACAGCCGTGATGCCGGCGCCGGCGCCGGTGCGGCCTCCCGCTCAAGCGCCGGCGTCCCAAGCCACCAGGCGGCCTGCGGCGGGACATCGTCGGGTTCCCAACTCCAACCGGCGTTACCGAGGAAGACCGCGGCCGTGGCCAGGGTGTCGCGCCCGTGACTCTCCGGCGCGCCGTAGGGATGAAACAGGCGCCCGCCGTCGTCGTCTCCGATCAGGGGAAGCCTGCGGCCAGGACCGAGCAGCGCGTCGAGATACTCGCCCATCCGCGCCAGCTTCTCGCGGTACGGCGCCGGCGGGGTCTCTAGCAGCGCGTGGAACAGGAACAGGTCGAGCGCGTAGACGTGGTAATAGGACGACTGTTCGAAGTGGCTGCCGTCGCCGGCGACCTGGCGCTCCATCTGCTCAAGAGTGACGCGGCGGCCCAGCGCCCGCCAGCGGGGCGCGGAGCGGCAGCCGGGGAATACGGTTCCCAGGGCGTGCAGCGCCACCGCCTCGCCCAGCAGGTGCGTGTTGGGGGAGAAATAGAACGAGAGATTCCGCTCCAGGTGCGCGCCGTGCTGGAGCAGCGAGGCGAGCAAGCGGCGCCGGAAGTCCTCGCGGAACTCGTGGCCCGCCAAGTGATAGATCCAGATCCAGGACAGGGCGCGGAAGGCGGCCTCCAGCGCGCTGGCCCAGTTGATGCCGCGATGAAACGGGTTGGCCTGCCACCAACTCTCCAGGTCCGACTCGATGCGCGCCAGCAACTCGCGGTGGCCGGTGAGCCGGAAGGTCTGCGCCAGCAGAACCAGGTGCTGGTGGCGGTTCAGCTCCCAGACGACCTTGTGATCGCCCACGCGGGAGGCGTCCAGGTAGGGGATGCGGCGAAAATACTCGAGGCCCGACGACCGGCCGCTCAGATAGTCGCGGCGCCAGTCCAGCGGAGGCGGCGCTTCTACCGTCACGCCCAACAGCGGGTAGCGGTGGGCGAGAATCCCATCCGCCAGGCGCTCCATCTCGCGCGCATACGTGGAACCGGAGAGCCGCTCGGCCACCCCGCCGGGGTCGGGAAGCCCGGCGAGGGGCGAGGCGGCGTCCAACTCATCGGCGGCGAAGCGGGGCGGGAAGGCGAGCCGCCACGCATTGCCCGCCTCCTGCGCCAGCCGGAAGCGGATCTCGGCGAGGGTTCTCATTCCGACCGCCGGCAGGCGTGGCGTTCCAGGATGGCTTCGAAATCACGCGCCACGCGATCCCAGGAAAAACGCGAGGAAACCAGTTGCCAGGCGGAGGCCGCCTGCCGGCGGCGCGCTTCGGCGTCGTCCAGCAGAGCCAGGCACGCCTCGGCGAAGTCTTGCGGGGAATCGGCGATGCGGATGTCGGCGCCGGGGTTGACTTCCAGGCCCTCGGCGCCGACCGTGGTCGAGACCACCGGGACGCGCGCCGCCATCGACTCGTAGATCTTCAGCCGCGTTCCGCCGCCCACGCGCAGCGGGACGATCGACACCGCCGCGCCCCACAGGTAGGGGCGTACGTCCGGCACGGTTCCGGTGACGCGCGTCAGGGGATCGCCGGCCACCGCCGCGCGCACGGTGGGATCGGGATCCTTGCCCACGATGTCGACGCGGCAATCCGGGCGCCGCGCGCGGATCAGGGGCAGGATCTCGCTCGCCAGGTAGCGCACCCCGTCCATGTTGGGCATGTAGTCCATCGAGCCGACAAACGCCAGGTCCGCGGCCGGGGCGGGTGCGGCGGGAGGCGCGAAGTAGTCGAGATCCACGCCCGTGGCGACCACGGAAGCGTCCTCAACGCCGAACATCTCGCGCATCGTCTCCCGGTCCGCCTGCGAGACCGCGACCACGTGTTTCACGGCGTGGCAGACCTGCCGCTCGAAGCTCTCCATCC
>CAYOTD010000310.1:0-314 GCA_964406685.1 uncultured Solibacteraceae bacterium
GGCAACGGGTCGCGTACGATCACCGGCGAAGCCGCGGCCTGGAAGCTGCCCGCCACCTTCGACCGGGTGGCGCGCGGCCCCTGGTCCGGCGTGCTCTCTCCGGAAGCGCTGGCGGATCTGCGCGAATTCAGCGTGCTGATGGTGGAGCGTTACTTTCAGACGCTCTCGAA
This sequence comes from uncultured Solibacteraceae bacterium, assembly GCA_964406685.1. Classification (GTDB taxonomy): domain Bacteria; phylum Acidobacteriota; class Terriglobia; order Bryobacterales; family Bryobacteraceae; genus JACQZT01. The sequence goes on from CAYOTD010000310.1 coordinate 171, forward strand.
GGCCTGCAAGCAGGCCGATCCCAACCATCTCAACCTCGGCATGCGCTGGGCCGGCGTGCCGCCCGAGTGGGCTGTGCGCGGCATGAAGCACTTCGACGTCTACAGCCTGAACTGCTACCAGGACAAGCTGCCGCGGGATACCTC
>CAYOTD010000310.1:324-6404 GCA_964406685.1 uncultured Solibacteraceae bacterium
CGCTCGCCCAGGCCGAGAAGATCCACAAGCTGCTGGGCATGCCGGTGATGGTGGGCGAGTGGCACTTCGGCGCGCTCGACGTGGGTCTGCCCGCCTCCGGCATCGGGCACCTGAAGAACCAGGCGGACCGCGCCAAAGCCTACCGCGTCTACCTGGAGGACGCCGCCGCCGATCCCTACTGCGTCGGCGCGCACTGGTTCATCCTCTACGACCAGTCCGCCCTGGGCCGGTTCGACGGCGAGAACTACAACATTGGATTCCTCGACGTCTGCCACCGCCCCTATCCGGAGCTAAGCGCGGGCGCCATTCTGAGCCACGAGCACATGTACCAGGTGGCCGGCGGCAAAACGCCCCCCTTCGCCGATGCGCCGGTCTATCTCCCCAAGCTGTTTCTGTAGGCGCCCCTACCGCAAGTGGCTGTGCTTGCGGCTGTAGCCGAAGTAGATCACCAGGCCGATAGCCAGCCATACGAACAGCCGCGACCAGTTCTCCCAACCCAGGCCGAACATCATCAGCAGGCAGACCAGAATGCCGAGGATTGGTGTTACCGGGACCCAGGGCGTGCGGAACGGGCGCGGCAGGTCGGGCTGCGTCTTGCGCATGATCATGATGCCAGCGCACACCAGCACGAAGGCGAACAGCGTGCCGATGCTGGTCATGTGCCCCACCACCGAGATCGGCGCGAAGGCCGAGAACAGGCTGACAAACAGCATGAACAGCAGGTTCGACCGCCACGGCGTGCGGAACTTGGGGTGCACGTCGGAGAAGACCTTGGGCAGCAGGCCGTCGCGCGACATCGAGAAGAACACGCGGGATTGGCCCAGCAGCATCACCAGAATCACCGACGTCAAGCCCGCCAGAATAGCGATGGTCACCGCCATCTTGAGCCAGGCGAAAGGCGTGGCCGCGATGGCCAGGGCCGCCGGCGCCGCCTCGCCGCGGAACTGCGTGTAGCGGACCAAGCCGGTCATCACATAGGCAAACAGGATGTAGAGCACCGTGCACACGGCGAGGGAGCCGATGATGCCGATGGGCATGTCGCGCTGTGGCTTGCGGGCTTCCTGCGCGGCCGTTGACACGGCGTCGAAACCGATGTAGGCGAAAAAGATGACGCCCGCCGCGCGCACGATCCCGCTCCAGCCGAACTCGCCGAAGGTGCCGGTGTTTGGCGGGATGAAGGGTACGTGGTTGGCCGGCTGGATGTAGGCCCAGCCGGCGGCGATGAACACCACCACCACGGTCACCTTGATGGCCACCATCACGGCATTCACCCTGGCCGATTCGCTGATGCCCACCATCAGCAGGATCGAAATCACAACCACGATGAAAACGGCCGGCAGGTTGATGATGCCGTGCACCACCGTGCCATCGGGCATCGTCACCGGCTGGAAGGGCGAAGCGATCAGCGCCGTCGGCAACTCGATGCCCAGGGTGTGCAGCAGCGTCACCATATAGCGCGACCAACTGATCGACACCGTGGCCGCGCCCACCGCGTACTCCAGCACCAGATCCCAGCCGATGATCCAGGCCAGGAACTCGCCCATCGTCGCGTAGGAGTAGGTGTAGGCGCTGCCGGCGATGGGGATCATCGTCGAAAACTCGCTGTAGCACATCCCCGCGAAGGCGCAGCCGAACGCCGCCAGAGCAAAGGAAAGCACCACCGCGGGCCCGGCGTTCTCCGCCGCCGCGATTCCCGTCAACGAGAACAACCCCGCGCCGATGATGGCGCCGATACCCAGGGCGACCAGACTGGTCGCACCGAGGGATCGTTTCAGGGTGTGCTCACCCCCCTCCGACTCCTCCAGGATGCGGCTTAACGGCTTTCGGACAAACAGGTTCATCCTGCAACCTCTCTTCTACGCCAGAAAAAGTAGACCGGCACGCCCAGCAGCACCAGGAGCAATCCGGGCCAGGTGTAGCTGGGCTTGTACAGCAACAACAGAATCTCGATCAATCCCGCGGCCGCCAGGTACAGGGCCGGAAGGACCGGATAGCCGATGGCCCGGTACGGACGCTCAAGGTCGGGGCGCTTGCGGCGCAGCACGTACACGCCCGCGATCGTCAGGATATAAAAAAGCAGAACTGCGAATATAACATAGTCCAGCAAGTCGCTGTAGGTTCCCGACAAGGCCAGCCCGCAGGCCCAGAGGCACTGCGCGGCGAGGGCGGCCACCGGAGAGTGATGAACCGGGTCGAGCCGGGCCGCCCGGGCGAAGAACAGGCCATCCAGCGCCATGGCGTAGTAGACCCGCGCCCCGGCCAGGATCAGGCCGTTCAGGCAGCCGAAGGTGGACACCATGATGGCCGCCGCCATCACCTGCACGGCCGCCGGTCCCAGGATGCCCGAAGCCACCGCCGTCGCCACGCGGTCCTCGGGGGCGTGCTGGATCGCCTCCAGCGGGAGCACGTTCATGTAGATCACGTTGCAGCCCAGGTACAGCGCCGAGACCACGCCCACTCCAAGGGCCAGCGACAAGGGAAGGTTGCGCCGGGGGTTGCGCACCTCGCCGGCGGTGAAGGTCACGTTGTTCCAGGCGTCGGAAGCGAACAGCGCACCCACCATGGCCACGCCCACCAGGCGGATGGTCGCCCAGCCGAAGTTGGCGTCGCCCCACATGTCGGAGAAGTTGCGCTCCACCGCCGCCGGGTTGCGGCCGAAGAAGAAGCCCAGAGCAATGACGCCCGCCAGCGCGCCGATCTTGGCGATGGTGAACACGTTCTGCACCACGGCGCCGGTTCGTATGCCGCGGGTGTTCAGTGCGGTTAGCCCCAAGATCAACAGGATGGCCGCCAACTGCTGGGTGTTGAAAGGCCCAACCAGCCGGTTCTGCGCGCTGATCCAGGGGAAGAAGTAGCCGGCGAACTTGGCGAAGGCCACCGCCACCGCGGCGATGGTGCCGGTCTGGATGACGACGAACATGGTCCAGCCGAACAGAAAACCGCTCAGCGGGCCGAAGGCTTCCCGCAGGTAGACGTACTGGCCGCCCGCTTTCGGCATGGCCGCCGCCAGCTCGCCGTAGGTCAGCGCGGCGATCATGGTGAGCACCGCCGCTACCACCCAGGTGGCCAGTGCGAGGCCCGGCGCGCCCACCTGCCGCGAAATGTCGGCGGGCACAATGAAGATGCCCGAGCCGATCATCGAGCCCATGACGATCGTAGTTGCGTCCAGCAGCCCCAGCCCCTTGACCAGTCCCGTGTCTACTTGAGCAGTCTCTGCCATTCGTCCATCCGTTCCAGGATTGTCTGTTCCGTGCACGGCTCCGGCAACAGGCCGGCAATGACGGCCACAGCATCGGCGCCTGCTTCGATCACTTGCCGCGCGTTCTCGCGCGTGATGCCGCCGATGGCCACCAGCGGATGCCGGGCCATCCGGCGCAGGTGCGCAAGCGTGGTCACTCCGAGCACCGGATCGGGGCGCTCCTTGGACTGCGTGCCGAAGATGGGGCCCAGGGCCACGTAGTCGATCGGCTCGGTTGCCGCCGCTCGTAGTTGCTCTTCGTTGTGCGTCGAGAAGCCGATGACGTGGCGGTCGCCGAGGACGCGCCGGGCATCCCCCGGCGTCAGGTCCTCCTGGCCCAAGTGCACGCCCGCTCCCAGCAGAAGGGCGATGTCCGCGCGGTCGTCGACAATGAACCGCGCGCCGGCCTCCCGGCACAGAAGGGCGACGCGTTCGGCCTGGTCGAGGACGGCGCGGGAAAAGAAACCCTTGTGCCGGAACTGGAGAATTCGCGCGCCGCCCTCCAGCATGGCGTGCGCCGCCGCCTCCACCGCACAGCCCCGCCGCGCGAGCGATTCGGTGTCAAGAATGGGATACAGTCTGGGCAGGATCATGGAGCCAGCATCCGGCTCATCGTATTAACCCGACTATGATAGCGTGGATGCCATGACGCTGCACTTGAAGTCGCCGGGCGACGCGCCGGGGATTTACCCCCTCCTCCGTCGAGGCCACCAACTCCGGCACCTGTCGTTCACCATTGTGGAATTGGGTCCAAGCTTCGACCGGCACACCTTTGAGACCGGAGAGGAAGAGGTGGCTCTGAGCTTCTACAAGGGCGCGGCGGAAGTGCGGTGCGGTGACTGGTCGGCGCAGATCCCGGCGCGGGCGTCGCTGAAGCGGCCAGCTCCCGTGGTTTATCTGCCTCCGGGATCCAAGGTGACGCTCGCGGCTCCGGACGGCCCCTCGCGCATTGCGGTCTCCGGCACTCCCGGCGACCCCACCGGCCGGGTCGCGTTGATCGACACCGCCGATGTCATGGTCAGCGAGACCGGCAAGGACAACTGGCGCCGCGTGGTCTATACCCACATCGCCGACAACCTGCCCTCCGCCCGGCTGATCGTGGGAGAGACCGTGAGCCAGCCGGGCGGCTGGACCTCCTGCCCGCCTCATAAGCACGACCGATTCAAGGGCGCCGAAGTGCCCATGGAGGAGTTCTACTACTTCCACATCGACCCGCCGCAGGGCTTCGGCTTCATCCGCGTCTATACGGACAAGGATGACGCGCAGCCCTTCGACCAGGCCTTCGCCGTCGAGAACGGCGACACCGTGCTGATCCCGCGCGGCTACCATCCGGTCTCGGCCTGCCCCGGCTACACGCTCAACTACCTCTGGGTCATGGCGGGGGAGGCGCGCAAGTACGGCGCCTGGCAGGACGATCCCAACCACGCCTGGATCAAGGAGGCTTAGGCCGCCCTCACTTCAGGTGGTCGCGCATGTAGCTTTCGGAGGCAAGCTCCCAGTTCGTGGAGCCGTCCTTGAACCGCATCCACGTCTTGAAGGTCCAGGGATCCCGCTCGTTGATCAGGAACGCACGGCCACCGCGGGCACGCTCGTTCGAGATGTCGTCGGGAGGAGTGTGCGGGTACCCTCGGAAGCCCACAATGCCGTCGTAACCCAGCAGCACGCCCCTCCACTGCCCGACGTAGTTGTTCACGTGATCGTGGCCGCAGAAGATCCCCTTCACGTCGCCCCGCTCCATCACGGCGGCGAACATGCCGCTGTTGACCTTGGGCGTGGCTTCCGGCTCCTGCCGCTGCCCGATCACCTTCTTGCTGTTTGCCATCTCCGCGAATTCCAGCAAGGGGATATGGAAGAACATCAGGCTCGGGATCTTCCGCCCATAGCGGCGCTCCAGATCTTTCGACGTCTGGTAATACCACAGGATCTGGTCGGTGTGGATCCAGTCGTACTCTTTTGGGTTGTTCGGCGGGTGGTCGCCCGAATCGATCAGCCACACGTTGAACACCGGCTCCGAACCGGCGGCATTCCAGATCAGGATGCTCTTGTTGCCAGCGCCGTGGATCTCCCGCGCCCATCCGGCGTTCAGATTGTGGGGATAGCGCTCGTAGTAACTCATCAACTGAGGCTTCCCGAGGCCGGTCTTCGGGGAGTGCTCCGGGTCGTGGTTGCCCAGGGTGATCGCCCACGGCACGCGGGCTTTCTCCATCGCCGCGGCGACGTTGGCGGTCGCCCGTTCCAGGTCGGCGGCGGTGGGACAGTCCTTGCCCGAAATGCAGTCTCCCACAGCGACGACCAGGTCCGCGTTCTCCAGCGCGATCAGCTTTTCGGTCAGCTCGATGCCACGCCGCTCCGGTTCGGGGACGTAGTGCTGATCGGAGATCATCAGGATCTTGAACGTCCCGTCGGCGCGGCATTTCAACTCACGTCCGGCGGCGGGCGCGCCGGCGACGGCCAGCGAGCTCAGAAAGAAATCTCTTCGATTCATAGTTGGATGCAGACTCCATTGTTACCGCGATTGGTAAGGTCCGAAGACCTTCAAAACCTTGTGGCTCTCGCTCGAATCGTCCACGATGACTACGCGGAACTCGCCTCCGCCGGGCGATACTCGCAGCACGATGTGCCCGCGGTCGCTGGCCAGCTTCTCGAAACCGCTGATCACGGCCCTCACGCCGGGATGCACGTCGGTGGCGAAAACCTCGCGCGGGCCGGGATACAGGCGGGTCGAGTTCAGCCGGTGCCACACCGCCGGGGTCGGGTGCCCGGAATCCCAGACCGAGTAGGTCCAGACGCGCGGGCGGAGCGTGGCGATGAAGAACTCGTTCATCGTGTCGATGTAGCCGTG
>CAYOTD010000311.1:0-6383 GCA_964406685.1 uncultured Solibacteraceae bacterium
CAAATTAGAGGATGCGTTCAGTGTTGGGATATACGATTCCCAGGAACGGACAGACCCCGCCCCTCGAACCACTTCCCCTCTGAAGTGTAAGTTGCTTGCTTCCAACAAGTAGCCCGCAAGAGAACCTGCGGAGCCCGGATTGCCCCAGCGCGAGGCATGGACACACTGGTGCAGGACGTGCGCCTTGGCCTGCGGGTCTTGCGAGGCAACCCGGGTGCAAGCCTGATGGCCGTCCTTCCGGGAGGAGGCGCAGGGCGAGCGGCTGGTGGTGCTCAGCGACGGACTTTGGCGCCGCCGGTTTGGCGGTGACCCGGGCATCGTGGGCCGCCGGATCAGCGTGAACCGCGAAGCCCATACCGTCGTGGGCGTCATGCCCGCCGGCTTCGCCAGCCCACGCGTATGGGTCGCCGAAGGGGGCGCCGAACTGTGGCTTCCCGCCCGGCTCGCGCGTTCCGACGACTACCGCAGCGCCCACCAACTGGCCGCGGTGGGCCGGCTCAAACCCGGTGTTGCCTTGCGCGCGGCTGAAGAAGACCTGCGGGGAATCGCCGCGGCCCTGGCCAGGCAGTTCCCGGAATCCAATGGCCGCGTCGACGCCTGGTTGATCCCGCTCGACGACATGATGGTGCGCGACCTGCGCCGCCCCATCTGCTTCCTGCTGGCCTCGGTGGCGGCGGTCTTGCTGATCTGCTCGGCGAATGCGGCCGGCATCCAATTCGCCCGAGGCCGTTCGCGGCTGGCGGAGATGGCGATCCGCGCCGCCCTGGGAGCGGGGAGGGGGCGGGTCGTGCGGCAACTGCTCACCGAGAGCCTTCTGCTCTCGCTCGCCGGAGGCGTGGCCGGAGTCTGGATGGCGTGGTGGGGTGTCGAGGCGCTTCGCGGCATGGTCCCGGCGAGCATCGAGCGCGCCCAGCTGATCCGGATCGACACGTTGGTTCTGGTGGTCTCGGCGGCCATTACGGTGCTGGCGGGGACGCTCTCGGGCCTTGCCCCGGCGCTGGTGGCCTCGCGCCTGGACATCAATAGCTCGCTGCGCGAGGGACAGGGCACGCTCAGCCCGGGGCGGAGCCGGGCCCGGTTCCAGGGCGCCCTGGTGGTGGTGCAGTTCGCTCTCGCCTTCGTCCTCGCCCATGCCGCCGCGTTGATGATGAGGAGTTATCTGAACGTGGCCGGAACCGCGGTGGCTTTCGACACCGAACGGACGCTGACCGCCAGCCTGACGCTGGAGGGCCCGGCCTATCTGAACAATCCTCAGGCACAGGCCGGGTTCTGGAAGCGCGCGCTGGAGCAGGTTCGCGCTTTGCCCGGCGTTCGGGCGGCCGGCGCCACGACCAAGCTCCCGTTGGAGGGGGGCACCAATGGCAGTTGCCTGGTGGAAGGCGAGAGGTACGACCCGAAGGCGGCTCGCCCCACGGTCGAAATCTCCTGGATCACTCCCGACTACTTCGCGGCGATGGGAATCCCCCTCCATGCCGGCCGCCTGCTCCGCCCGGAGAGCTTAACCGGGAGCAGCGCCGAGGTCATGGTCAACCGCGCCTTCGCCCGCCGCTATTGGCCCGAGGGTGACGCCATCGGAAAACGCGTCTACCGGAACAGCTCCGGGCGCGACTGGACCGGGTTGATCGTGGGCGTGGTGGACGATGTGCCCCAGTGGGGTCTGGAGAGCGGAACGCTGCCGGAACTGTACCTCCCGTTCGAGCAGACCGGCCGTACCACCCGCCACTTGGTTGTTCGCGCCGACGTCGCCCCGCTCTCGCTGACGCGCGCCGTGCGCGAGGCGGTGGCCATGGTCGACGCCGAGCAGCCGGTCTCCTCGTTCCGCACCATGGAAACGGTGTTCCACGGTGCTTCCGCGCAGCGCCGTTTCCAGACGGCCCTGATCCAGTGTTTCACGCTGCTGGCGCTGGTTATGGTGGTGGCGGGCATCTATGGCGTGATCTCCTGCTGGGTGGCGCAACGGGCCCGCGAGATCGGCATTCGTATGGCGGTGGGCGCCAACCGCCGGCGGGTCGTCCGCATGGTCCTCGAACGCGGGCTGGCGCTGGCGGTGCCTGGGATTCTGCTGGGGGCGGGGAGTTCGTGGGTGTTGGCAGGCATCCTCAAGTCCCTGTTATTTGAGGTCGATCCCGCCAGTCCGGGCGCCATCCTCGCGACCGCCGCCGCCCTCGCTCTGGTGGCGGCCGCCGGTTCGATCCTGCCGGCCTGGCGCGCCTCGACGCTCGACCCGGTGCGGACGCTCAAGACCAACTGACCGGCTTGGCCGGCCCGGCCTTGACATAGCCGCGCCAGTAGCGTAGCCTCCAATCCGGATGGTCCCTTTCGCTGCCATGGTTGCCCTTGCTCTCGGCGCCGGGCCGCAACCTGCCCCGCAGCGCGACGCCCGCGCCAGCATCGTGCTGGACGTCACCCGGGTCGATATCCTGCTGACTGTCACCGACAAGCGGGGGAATTTCGTCACCAATCTGAACCGCGGCGACTTCGAAGTCCTGGAGGACAACCGGCCGCAAAAAGTCCTGGGCGTCAGCGCCCGCAGCGAACTGCCCCTTCGCCTGGCCGTCGTGCTGGACACCAGCAACAGCATCCGGGACCGGTTCCGCTTCATCCAGGAAGCCGCCATCGAGTTTATCCGCGGCGTGATGCGGCCGCGCAACGACCGCGCCATGGTGCTGAGTTTCGACACCGTGGTGGGCCAGGTGGCCGAATTCAGCGACGATCCGGACAGCCTGGCCCGCGCCATCCGCGACCTGCGCCCGGGCGGCGGGACTGCCCTCTACGAAGCCATCCACGACGCCTGCCGCGACAAGCTCGCGGCCGAGGTGCCCCGTCACGAATTCCGCCGGGCCATCATTCTGATCAGCGACGGCGACGACACCCAGAGCCGGGTGACTCGCGACCAGGCCCTGGCCATGGCCCAGAAGTCCGGCGTCGTCGTCTACGCCGTTTCCACCAACGCCTCCAAGCTGGAGACTTACGGCGACAAGGTGCTGAAGTACCTGGCGCAGGAGACCGGCGGGCTGGCCTTCTTCCCCTTTCGGCTGGAAGACCTGGGCAAGTCCTTCCAGCAGTTGGCCAACGAGCTGCGCCACCAGTACAGCCTTTACTACCGCCCCGAGCCGCCGAAATCCGACGGCCGGTTCCACGCCATCTCCGTGCGGGTGAAGTCGAAGAAGGACCTGACCGTGCGGGCGCGGAAAGGTTATTACGCGCCGCGTCCGTGAAGCTGTTTCCGGCACTACGCTATGATATGGGTGGCGTTCCCTGATGCGTAGACTGACCCTGCTCGGCTCGACCGGCTCCATCGGCACAAGCACTCTGGACGTGGTCCGCCAGCGTCGCGACCGGTATGCCGTCCATGCTCTGGTAGCCGGGCACAACGTGGACCTGCTGGCCCGCCAGATCGAGGAATTTCGGCCCGCGGTAGCGGTAGTTGCGACCGGCGCGGACCGGGCGAATCTCATCAGTAGGCTCAGAGAAGGCGGTATGCCTGAGTCCTGCTGGCCGCAGTTGGAGTGCGGCGACGAGGCTCGGGTGCAGGCGGCGGTGGCGCCGGAAACGGATTTCGTTCTCTCGGCCATCGTCGGGGTGGCGGGGCTGGAAGCGACCTACGAGGCCGTCCGCTGCCGTAAGACGATCGGATTGGCCAACAAGGAGACTCTGGTCGCCAGCGGCGCCCTGGTTTTGGAAGCGGCGCGCCAGGCCGGTACGGAGTTGATTCCGGTGGACAGCGAACATAACGGCGCCCATCAGTGTCTCCGGGCCGGACGCCGCGACGAAGTCACACGCCTCTACCTGACGGCCTCCGGCGGGCCGTTCCGGGAGACCCCGGTGGAGCGGCTGAAGGCGGTGACTCCCGAGGAAGCGCTGAATCACCCGACCTGGAAGATGGGGCCCCGCATCACCATCGACTCGGCCACGCTCATGAACAAGGGCTTCGAGGTGATCGAGGCCTGCTGGCTGTTCGGCTTTACCCCCAACGAGGTGACGGTGGTAGTGCATCCCCAATCCTCCGTCCACGCCATGGTGGAATATGCCGACGGCAGCATTATCGCCCAGATCTCGGCCACCGACATGCGCATGCCGATCCAGTACGCCATGACCTATCCGGACCGGGCGGAAGCACCTGTTCCGCGCCTGGATTGGACTCAGGTCCGCAACTGGAGCTTCGGGCCGCCGGATTTCGGCAAGTTTCCCCTGCTGCGGCTGTCGTACCAGGCGCAGGAAACGGGCGGTTCGGCTACGTGTATCCTCAACGCTGCCGATGAGATTGCTGTAGAGTCGTTCCTCGGGCGGCGGATTCCATTTCCCGCGATTGCCGAGATTGTGGAGGAAACCCTGAACCGCGTTCCGGTGCGGGAGGCGCGGTCGATCGGCGAGGTCCTGGAGATCGACCGCGAATCGCGCGAGGCGGCCCGGAACCTGGTCCTGGAACGAGCCGGCGCCGCGGAAGCCGCAAAACATGTCATCCTGACAAGAGCAGAAGCATAGATCATGGTGATTTTCGAAAACGTATGGTGGCTGCTGGTGATGATCGGGGTCATGATCCTGATCCACGAACTCGGCCACTTCTGGGTCGCCCGCTTTTTCGATGTCCGGGTGGAGACCTTCAGCTTCGGTTTCGGCCCGAAGCTGTTCGGCTTCCGGCGGGGCGACACCGATTTCCGGTTCTCGCTGATCCTGTTCGGCGGCTACGTCAAGATGGCCGGCGAGCAGCCGGGCGACGAGTCCGTCGGCGATCCGCGCGCCTTCCTGGCCAAGCCCCGCTGGCAGCGCCTGCTGATCGTCTTCGCCGGACCGGCGATGAATATTGTCCTGGCGGTATCCCTGCTGACCGGGTTGTTCGTGTTCCGCTACCCCAAGCCGATCGACCCCAACGCCCCGGCCACGGTCGGCCACGTCATGCCCAACTCGCCGGCCGCCAAGGCCGGCATCCGCGACGGGGACCGCATCGTGAAACTGGGGGATCTGGCCAACCCGACCTGGGACGACATCCTGGCGAAGGAAATCACCAGCGCCGAACGGCCCATGGCCGTGGTGATCGAGCGCGACAGCCGGCAGATCCCGATTCTGGTCACCCCCGTGCTCGACGACCGCACGGGCGTGGGAACCGCGGGCTGGTCGGAAGAGAACGAAATCCAGATCGCCGGCTTCGTGCCCGGCATCGCCAGCGCCGAGCAGGCGGGGCTGAAGCCCGGCGACATCCTGCTGGCCGTGGATGGCCAGGCGGTCCGCAACACGCAGCGGTTGCACGAGGCCCTGCGCGTCAGCCAAGGCGCCCCCGTCGAGATTCTCTTCTCGCGCCAGGGCATCCGCCAGAAAGTGAAGGTTCAGCCGGTCTTCAGCACGATTCAGGGACAGGGCCGCTGGATGATCGGCGTGCAACTGGAGCCGCGCTACGTCTTCACGCAGTTGCCCTTGGGGCGGGCCTTCACCGAATCGGTGCGGCAGAACGTCCGCTACGCATCGGTGATCTACCAGTTCCTGAAGGGTCTCATCGAGCGGCGCATGTCGCCCAAGACCCTGGACGGTCCCATCCGCATCGCCCAGCTTTCCGGCGACGCCGCCCGCGAGGGCGCCGGCGCTTCATCGGCCTGATGGCCATGGTGAGCCTGAACCTGGCCATCTTCAACCTGCTGCCGATCCCCATTCTCGATGGCGGCGTCATCCTGCTGCTTGTCGTGGAGATGATCATGCGCCGCGACCTGAGCCTGCAAGTCAAGGAAGCGGTCTTCAAGGCCGGCTTTGTCTTCCTGATGGTGGTCGTGGCCTTCGTCCTCTACAACGACATCTCCAAGATCCTGCCGCCAGGCTGACCGCTCACTTCACCGGCGAATACGGCGTCGCGCGCCACAGCGACATCTGGATGACACTCGAGATCTGGCCGTGCCGCTCGATCGACTCCTTCCGCACCTTGGCCCACTCCGGGTCGGCGCCGAACGCGGCCCACGCCTTCTCGCGCGCCGCCAGGTTCTCGAAGGGGATCAGGTAAGTCAGGTTCGGCATCTGTTGCCCGATGAGGGTTTGCGTGTAAAGCAGCGGATGCACGCCGCTGCGGTGGAAGATCTTGATCTCCGGTCCCGCGAAGCGCTCGTGCAGGGCTGCCAGTTGCCGCCACGTGGGGGCATGGTAGACGCGCAGCTCGAAGATACGGGGCGTTTTGCGCGCGGCCTCCGCTGTCACTTCGGGACAGTAGGCTGTCGCTTCCAGAAGTGAGGTTGAGTAGTGCTCGTAGGGCGGTTCCTCGCCGCTCTCCCACGCCTGGAACGCCGCCGGCAGTTCCTTGTCGGCGCGCAGCTTCTCGCGCAGCCCGCCGTACTGCGCCAGCGAATCGAAGCCCATCAGCACCGCCACCTGCGGCATGTGCGGCGCCACCACGGCCTCCAGCA
>CAYOTD010000312.1:0-6374 GCA_964406685.1 uncultured Solibacteraceae bacterium
GGAAGGCGGGTGGTCATGTAGATGAACGCGCCGATCAAGAACGCGGAAATGATGAGAAACCGATATTTCTTCATACTTGTTGCCTGCTCCGCAGCGACCGGAATACCTCGACGGTCTGCCTGTCCGTATCTTCTCGCGTGCCCGACGTATCGATGACGTAGTGGGCGAACTTCTTCTTCTCTTCCAGGGGCATCTGCCGGGCGATGCGCTGGAGGGCCTGCGCGGGGGTGATGCCGTCGCGCTTCACCGCGCGTTCCACCTGAGTCTCCAAGGGACAGGTCGCCAGGATGAGCCGCTCGAACCGCTTCCAGCTTCCGGTTTCGATCAAGATCGCGGCCTCCACCACGGCGATGCCGTGCGGGTCGGACTCCGCCGCCCTGGCGATCAGATCCTCTTCGCGCCGGATGACCACCGGGTGGATCAGGCTGCTCAGCACCTCCAGCCTCCCTGGCTTGTCGAACACCTCGGCGGCCAGCTTGCGCCGGTCGATCGCTCCCTTTTCATCCAGGATACCGCCGCCGAACTCCTTCAGCACCGCGGCGACGGCCTCGCCGCCGGGAGCGAGGGCTTCGTGGCCGAGCTTGTCGGCCGAGATCAGGTGGCAGCCGAGGGAGGCGAGGGTCTGGGCGACGTGGGATTTCCCGCTGGCCAGCCCTCCGGTGAGTCCTACGCGGAGCATAGGCCGAGCCTCCGCTCGGCGGCGGTGACGGCGTTGCGCATGAGCATGGCGATGGTGAGCAGGCCCACGCCGCCGGGCACAGGAGTGTAGGCGCCGGCGACCTCGGCCACCTCGGCCGGATGGACGTCGCCCACCAGCACCGTGCCGCGCCTGTCGAAGTCGGCAAGCTTGGCCGGCGCGCCGGCCAGGACGCGCTCGACCTCGGCGCGGTCCGAGAGGCGGTTCATCCCGACGTCGATCACGGTGGCTCCGGGCTTGATGAAGTTGCGGCGCAAGAACGCCGGCCGGCCCATGGCGGCCACCAGGATGTCGGCGCGGGCGCATTCCTCCGCCAGGTTGGAGGTGCGGGAATGGCAGACGGTCACGGTGGCGTGGGCGTGCATCAGCATCAGGGCCATGGGCTTGCCCACGATGTCGCTGCGCCCCACCACGACGGCGCGGTGTCCCAGGACGGGAATCGAGCAGCGCGCCAGCATCTCCATGATGCCGGAGGGCGTGCAGGGCCGCAGCCCGGGGCGGTTGGCCACCAGGTTGCCGACGTTGACCGGATGGAAGCCGTCAACGTCCTTCTCCGGAGCCACCGAGGAGAGCACGGCCGCGGAATCGACGTGCTTGGGCAGCGGCGTCTGCACCAGGATTCCGTCCACGTCGTCGCGCCGGTTGAGCGTCTCCAGAGTGGCCAGCAGCTCCTCGGTTGAGACGGTGGCCGGGGGCGTCAGCTTCTCGCTGGCGATCCCCAGTTCCTGGCAGGCGATCACCTTGTTGCGGACGTAGATCTCCGATCCCGGATCGTTGCCCACCAGAATGACGACCAGGCGCGGGGGGCGGCCGGCGGCGGCGGCGAATCGCTCGATGCGCGGGCGGCACTCGTTCAGGATCTGGTCCCGGATCGGCTTTCCTTCCAGAATTCGGCTCATACCATCCGCAGAATAACAGAGTCGGGCGGGGGCACTTACCCGGCGGCCAGCCGCTTAACCCGGAAGTGGTAGATCAGGGCGCCGGTGGCCACGGTGAGGACGGCCGCGGCCGAGATGCCCGGCTTGAGACGGAAGCCGATGATGGTGGTCCACAGGGCGATGACCAGGAACACCGACGGGATCAGCGGCCAGGCGAAGTTCACCACGCGCAGCTTCTGCCAATCGGGCCGGCGGCGGAAGACGAACAGCGAGCAAACCGCCATGGCGGCAAAGAAGTTCAGCGTGAAGCCGATGTACTGCACCAGGTCGACGAAAGAGGTCATCGTCAGCAGCATGGCGCAGATGCCCTGGCAGACGATGGCGACCACGGGGGTGTGCCAGCGGCGGCTGACCCTGGCCGCCATGGGGAAGAACGCCCGGTTCTTCGCCATGGCGTAGTAGACGCGCGGGCCGATGGTGACCATGGCGTTGACGGTGGAGACCAGCGAAAGGGCCATCAGCGCGCTGTAAACGCCCGCGATCTGGGAGCCGAACAGGCGGTACGCGGCCAGGGACCCCACCCGCAGCACGCCCTTCATCTCCTCCAGGGGCGCGCCGTAGATGAACACCACGTTCAGGGCCACGTACAGGGCCGTGACCAGAAGGGTGCCCAGGGTCAGGGCCAGCGGCAAGGTGCGCGCGGGTTGGCGCAACTCCTCGGCTACGTAGGTGGCCGCGTTCCAGCCGCTGTAGCTCATGTAGATGAAGAACAGGCTGATGCCGAATTGCAGGTAGATCGGTGTGGCGGGATTGGTGCGCGCGGCAGGCATCGAGAGGTGCTCCCAGTTGCCCTGGCCGACAAGAAAGCCCAGCACGACGAAGCTGGCCAACACCAGGATCTTGGTGCCGGTGAGCACGTTCTGGATCTTGGCCACGCGGCCGACGCCGATGAAGTTGAGGAGGGTGAACAGGCCGACCAGCCCGCAGGCCACCACCTGCGCGCCGCCGAACTTGAGCCCCAGGGAGCCGGAGCCGACAAAATACGCCGCGTTGTCGGGATCGACCGACGGGAAGAAAAATCCCAGGTAACTGGCGAAGGCGAGCGCGGCGGCCGCGATGGGGGCGGAGAAGCCCGCCAGGAACGAGACCCAGCCGTCGACAAAGCCCCAGGTGGGACCGAAGGCGCGCGTCAGGTAGACATACTCGCCGCCGGAGCTGGGGAAGTTGATGCCCAGCTCGGAATAGCAGAAGGCGCCGGCGAGGGCGGCGATGGCGCCCACGACCCAGATGGAGAGCACCAGCCCGGGACTGCCCAGGTCGCCCGCCAGAAAGCCGGTGGTGGTAAAGATCCCGACGCCGATCATGTTGGAGACGACCAGCGCGGTGGCGCTGACGATCCCTAACTGGCGCAGCAGTCCGGGAGAGGAGTCCGGCGGGGCGGCGCCGGCGGCCGGGCGAGAGGCAGTCACGATGGACATTGTACGTCACAAGTCCTACGATGCGGGTATGGTTGGGGCCGCCTTGTGCTCTTTGTTACTGGTTCAGGCGGGCGATCCGTATGCCGCCCGCCGCGAGAACATGGTGAAACACGACATCGAGGAGCGGGGCGTGCGGGATGCGCGCGTGCTGGCGGCGATGCGCGCCACCCCCCGCCACCTGTTCGTTCCCGAGAGCCTGCGCTCGATGGCGCACGACGACCGGCCGCTGCCTATCGGGCACGGCCAGACCATCTCGCAGCCGTACATCGTCGGCTACATGACCGAGCTGCTCGGCGTGACGCCGGAGACGACGGTGCTGGAGATCGGCACGGGGTCGGGGTACCAGGCGGCGGTGCTGAGCGCGCTCGCCAGGCAGGTCTACACGATCGAGATCGTGCCGGAGCTGGCGGCTTCCTCGGCGGCGCTGCTGAAGAGTCTGGGCAAGGGCAACGTCGAGGTGCGCCTGGGCGACGGGTACAAGGGGTGGCCGGAGAAGGGTCCGTTCGACCGGATACTGCTGACGGCGGCGCCGCCGGAGGTGCCCTCGGCGCTCATCAACCAGTTGAAGGCGGGAGGGCGGCTGGTGGCGCCGGTGGGCGCGGGGCCGTTCTCGCAGGAGATCGTGATTGTCGAGAAGAACGCGCGGGGCGAGGTGACGCGGCGGAGGGATTTGCCGGTGGTGTTTGTGCCTATGGTTCGGGGGAGGGAGTAAGAGGGTCAGGGAACGGAACAGCGGCGGGGGGTGTCGCTTATTATCCAGCAGCCGGGGGCGTCGACCTTGAGGATTTCGCGGCCGTTCCAGTTGATGGCGGCGGGCGACCAGGCTTGGGGAAGGTCGAGCTTCATCTCGGCTACGCCGCGGCTCAGGATCAGCAGCTCGCGGTTTTCCTGCGACCACTCGGCGCGGAGGCGGGCGGTGACGGTCTCTTCGCGCTTGGGGAGTAGCACGCGGGTCTCGATTCGTATGCGCTCCTTGCCGCGCTCCACCACCAGCCCCACCGGTTTCTCTTCGCGCGTTTCGTCCATCAGGCGGGCGTAGGCGGCTCCGTCGGCGATTTTCGTGCCTCCGACGGAAACGATGCGGTCGCCGAGTTTGAGCTTGCCCTTATAGCCTTCGGGCAGCCAGGCAACCACGGCGGCGGAGTCGTAGCCGAACCCGCCGAGGTCGAGGTACGCGCCGGAGCCGGGTGTGACGCGGCTTGGCCGGAGAACGTCGTTGCGGCGGGCCGGGTCGGGCTTCGTGATCTCGAGCCAGTAGCAGCGGGCGAAGCCCAGGTTGCCGGTTTCGCAATCGATCTGCGGCGGATGGGCGGGGCGGGCATTGGCGGCCAGGAAGGCGGTCTCCTCGCCGGCTTTGAGCTGGTTGGCGTCGCGCCATTCGAAGGGATAATCCGCGGCTTGCAGCTTCCGGCGGATGAGGGCGTCTTCGGGCCGGGCGGCCCAGAGCAGGGGGACCAGGCCGGCGTTGGCGGCGAAGAGGCGGTTGGAGTCGATGGCCGGCTTGGGGTCGCCAAGGGCGGCGAAGGCCGCGGCCCACAGGTGCGGCACGCGGCCGCGGGCATAGAAGACCGCCGGCACGCCGCGGCCGGCTCCCACAAGGTAGACTCGGGCAGGATCGACCGGCATGCGTTTGAGCGCGTCGGCGACGATGGCTTCCAGGGCTTTGGCGTAGGTGTCGCTGGCGGCGGGCGCCAGGTTGGAGGGGGCCACGGCGCGCCATCCGCGCGTCGAGGCCACCCGCGTCCACAGGTCCCAGGATTCGTCGGCGGCTACCAGGAGGGGGGTGGGGCCGGGGGCGGCGGGTTCGAAACAACGATAGACAAGCTCGCGGCCGTAGAAGGGAAGCTTGACTTCGCGAGGCGCCTGCGCGGCCAGGGGCAGCAAGAGCAAGAAGAACGGCAACCGCATTCCACCCTGTATGATAGCTAGATATGGAGGAAGTCAACGTTGGAATTGTCGGCTTGGGAACGGTGGGCTCGGGCGCGCTGACGATTCTCACCGAAAACGCGCAACAGATCGAGACCAAGCTCGGGTTTCGGCTGCGCCCGCGGGCCGTTTGCGACGTGGCGATCGCCACCAAGACCATTCCGGCCGCGGCCGGAGACGTCTTCCGGACCAACGACTGGCGCGAACTGGTGCATCACGGCGACGTGCAGGTGGTGGTGGAACTGGTGGGTGGCACCGGGGTGGCGCGCGAGATCATCGAGACCGCCATCGCCGCCGGCAAGAGCGTGGTCACCGCCAACAAGGAGCTGATGGGGCTGGCGGGCGCCGACCTGTGGGACCTGGCCACCCGCGCGGGCGTCAACCTGGCGATGGAAGCGAGTGTCGCCGGCGGCATTCCCATCCACGCGGTGCTGCGTGAGGGCATCGCCGCGGACCGCATCGCCGCGCTGTACGGCATCCTGAACGGCACCAGCAATTTCATCCTGACCGAGATCGAGAGCCGCAACGCGGCCTTCGACGAGGTGCTGGCGGAGGCGCAGCGGCTGGGCTACGCCGAGGCCAACCCGAGCGCGGACGTTGACGGGTTCGACGCGCGCTCGAAGCTGGCGATCCTGTCGGCGCTGGCCTTCGGGGAACGGATCACGCCCTCCGACATCTTTACCGAGGGCATCCGGCGCATTACGCCCTTCGATTTCCAGTACGCGCACAAGCTGGGCCACACGATCCGGCTGATCTGCGCCGCGCGGCAGACGCCCGAGGGACTGATCCTGTCGGTGCGGCCGGCGCTGATTCCGAAGTCGACCATTCTGGCCAGCGTGCGCGGCTCGTATAACGCCGTGTGGGTACGTGGGCATTACGGCGAGGACACCTTCTACTACGGCCGGGGGGCGGGGCAGCGGCCGACGGGAGTGGCCGTGGTCAGCGACCTGATGCGGGTGGCGCGCGAGATCCTGCGCGGGCGGCCGGACCGGGTGTCGCCGTTCGCGCACGAGCGGCTGGGCGAGTACCGGCCCATTCCGGTCACGTTCCAGAAGCGGGCGTATTTCCTGCGCTTCCGCGTGAACGACCAGCCGGGGATCATCGCCGCGCTGGCGGGAATCCTGGCGGAAAAGCGCATCAGCCTGGACGCGGTGCTGCAACTGCCGTGCGAGGAGAAGCGCAACCTTCCCTTCGTGATCACGGTGGAGCCGACCACCGAGCAGAGCGTGCGGGAAGCGGTGGAGCGGATGAGCGGGCTCGAGTTTCTGGTCGAGCCGCCGCTGGCTTTGCCGATGGAGACGTCGCTGTAGGGCGGCGCCGGGGCCGTGAAGCCGCGGCTGGACTTCATCTACTTCGACGCCGGGGGCGGGCACCGGGCCGCCGCGACCGCGCTCC
>CAYOTD010000313.1:0-6356 GCA_964406685.1 uncultured Solibacteraceae bacterium
CGAGCAGTACGCCGCCCTGCACGGGCTGACCCGGGCACTGGCCGCCAACGCCGTCAACGGCGTCTCGGCCGGCTTCTCGCGCGAACTCGACATCGTCGGCATCGGCTACCGCGCCGACGTCAAAGGCCGCATCATTACGTTCACGCTCGGCTATTCGCACCCGATCGAGTTCCTCCTGCCGGAGGGAGTCGAGTGCAGGATCGACAAGCAGACGCACATGGTGCTGTCTGGCTACGACCGCCAGTTGCTGGGCCAAGTGGCGGCCAACATCCGCGCCCTGCGCCCGCCCGAGCCGTACAAGAACAAGGGAATCCGCTTCACCGGCGAGCGGCTGCGCAAGAAGGTCGGTAAGACCGGCGCCGGAGGGAAATCATGATAAAGAAGGTCTCGAAGAACGAGATCCGCCTGCGCGTGCACAAGCGCATCCGGCGGCGGCTGGCGGGCGCCGCCGACAAGCCGCGCCTGGCGGTGTTCCGCAGTCTGAAGCACATCTACGCGCAGGTGATCGACGATCGCGCCGGCCGCACCCTGGTGGCGGCCTCCTCGGCCGAAAAGAATTCTCCCGTTGGAAGCGGCGGCAATGTCGCCGGCGCCAAGCAGGTCGGCAAGCTGGTGGCCGAGCGGGCGATCGAAAAGGGCGTCAAGCAGGTGGTCTTCGATCGCGGCGGCTACCTGTACCATGGTCGGGTGAAGGCCCTGGCGGACGCAGCCCGGGAAGCCGGATTGGAGTTCTGACGAATGGCAGCCACACCTCAAAAACGGATTGACGCCGCGGCGCTCAATATCAAGGAACAGGTCGTTTCCATCAACCGCGTGACCAAGGTCGTCAAGGGCGGCAAGAACCTCAGCTTCTCGGCTCTGGTGGTGGTGGGCGATCCGGCGGCGAAGGTGGTCGGATACGGCGCCGGCAAGGCCAAGGAAGTCCCCTCGGCCATTAAGAAGGGAATCGAGGCGGCGAAGAAGAACCTGCGCAAGGTCAACGTGCTGGCCACCACCATCGCGCACCCCGTACTGGGGCGGTTCGGCAGCGGACTGGTGCTGCTGAAACCGGCGCCGGAAGGCACGGGCGTCATCGCCGGCGGCCCGGTGCGCGCGGTCATCGAGTCGGCGGGCATTTCCAACGTGCTGACCAAGTCGATCGGCTCGCACAACCCGCACAACGTGGTCAAGGCCACCATTGCGGCCCTGGAACAGCTTCGCGACCGGGGCACGGTGGCGGACCTGCGGGGTCTGCCGGTGGAGAGGATCAAGTAGGGGGGAGCGCGCTATGGCGGAAGGAAAGATCAAGATCAAACTGGTCCGCAGCCCCATCTGCACGCCGGAAAAGCACAAGCAGATTGTCCGTGCCCTCGGCCTGCGGAAACTGAATCAGGTTGTCGAGCGGCCGGACACGCCGGGGTTTCGCGGAATGGTGCAGAAGGTTCCGCATCTTCTGGCGGTGGTCGAGTAAGGAGCGGGTGGCTATGAATCTCAGCGGACTGAAACCTCCGGAGGGGCAAAAGCACGCCAAGCGGCGCGTCGGCCGCGGCATGGGCAGCCGCGGCAAAACCTCGGGCCGCGGCCACAAGGGCGCCAAGGCCGTCAGCGGCTATAGCCGGATGCGCGGTTTCGAAGGCGGCCAGATGCCGCTTCACCGGCGCCTGCCCAAGCGCGGCTTCAAGAACATCTTTCGCCAGGAGTACGCCATCGTCAACGTCGGCCGCCTGGCCAAGCTCGAAGGCGACTCCTTCGACGCGGCGCGCTTGCTGGAGTTGGGTGTCATCAAGAAGCTCGGTGCGGGCCTGAAGGTGCTGGGTTCGGGCGAGCTGGGGCGAGCGGTCAAGGTCGTCGCCCACGTGTTTTCGCAATCGGCGGCAGAAAAGATCAAGGCCGCCGGCGGCAGCGCCGAAGTGATCGGCGCCTAGGCGGCCGGCGCGCGGGAAGGTCCAGCGAACATGAAGTTCTTCGAAGCCGTTGCCAACGTATTCCGGGTCCCGGACCTGCGCAACCGGGTCCTGTTCACGCTGGGGTTGCTGGCGATCTATCGCTTGGGCGGCCACATTCCTACCCCTGGCATCGACGCCAACCGGCTGGAGCAGGCCTTTTCGCAGAACGCGGGAACTCTGTTCGGCTTCATCGACCTGTTTTCGGGCGGCATGTTCCGCCGGCTGACGGTGTTTGCCCTGGGCATCATGCCCTACATCACGGCGTCGATCATTCTTCAGTTGCTGACGGTTGTTGTGCCGACGCTGGAAAAACTCCAGAAGGAAGGCGAGCTCGGCCGGCGCAAGATCACCCAGTGGACGCGCTATCTGACGGTCGGTCTCGCGCTGATGCAGTCGTTCGGTATCGCCAGCATGTTGCAGGCCTCCGGGGGCGGGTTTGTGATCAACCCCGGTTTCGGTTTCATCTCCATGACCATGCTGACGCTGACCACCGGGACGGCCTTCATCATGTGGCTGGGCGAGCAGATCACCGAGCGCGGCATCGGCAACGGGATGTCCCTGCTGATTTTCGCCGGCATCGTCGTGGGCCTGCCCCAGGCCATCGCGAACATCTACGAGAACGTCTTCGTCACCCGGAACTGGAACGCGCTTCAGACCATCATCATCCTGATCGTCATGATCGCCGTGGTGGGCTTCATCGTGCTGGTAGAACGCGGTGAGCGGCGCATTCCCGTGCAGTACGCCAAGCGCGTCGTGGGGCGGCGCATGATGGGCGGCCAGTCCACCCACCTGCCGCTGAAGGTCAACGCGGGCGGCGTCATTCCGGTCATCTTCGCCAGTTCGCTGCTGGCGTTCCCCTCCACTCTGTTGCAGGTTCAGGCCTTCCGCGACAACAAGTGGATCAACGGCATGCTGCGTTCGATCGGCTACGCCGAGCCGCTCTACGCCGTTCTGTTTGTGGCGGGCATCGTCTTCTTCTGCTTCTTCTATGTTTCCATCATCTTCAATCCCAACGAAGCGGCCGACAACATGCGCAAGTACGGCGGCTTCGTTCCCGGCATCCGTCCGGGGAAGAACACCGCCGAGTACATGAACAAGATCCTCACCAAGATCACCGTGGTGGGCGGCCTGTACCTGTCGCTGTTGAGCCTGATCCCGCAGATCATGATCTCGGGAATCAAGCTCCAGCACCTGCCGCTGATCGGCAACTGGATCGACACTTACTTCCCGCGGTGGCTGCTCGATGGACTCGGGGTGACCTTCTACTTCGGCGGCACCTCGCTGCTGATCGTGGTGGGTGTGGCGATGGATACGGTCAACCAGATCGAGGCGCAGTTGATCATGCGCCACTACGAGGGATTCACGCCACGGGCGGGCCGCATCCGCGGGCGGCGCTCGTTCGGCTAAAGGACAAGTCAGGTTATGGCGAATTCGACTCTAGGCAAAGCGGCGATCCTGATGTTCGGGCCCCCGGGCTCGGGCAAGGGAACGGTTTCGAAGGTGCTGATGGCGCGTCTCGGGCTGCCGCATATCTCCACCGGCGACATCCTGCGCGAGAACGTGCAGGCGGGCACCGCGTTGGGGCGGGAAGCCAAGGCGGTGATGGACGCGGGCAAGCTGGTCTCCGACGATCTGGTCAACCGCATTGCCGCCGAACGGCTGTCACGTCCCGACTGCGCCAATGGCTGCATCCTTGACGGCTATCCGCGGACCCTGGAACAGGGCAAGGTGCTGGCCGGACTGCTGGCCAAACTTGGACTTGAGCCGGTCGTGGTGTACCTGGATGTCGATTACAATGTTATTGTTGCCCGTCTGACGGCGCGCCGGTCCTGCCCCAAGTGCGGCGCCGTCTACAACCTGGTTTCCAAGCCTCCCAAGGCGGGCGGATTGTGCGAGGTGGATGACACGCCGGTGGTCATCCGCGACGACGACAAGGAAGACGTGATTCGCCAGCGGTTTGCGAACTATGAGAAGCAGACCCAGCCGCTGGTGGACTTCTTCACCGGCAAAGTGAAGCGCTTCCACCGGGTGAAGGTGGGCGAAGGATCGCCGGAAGAGAATTGCGAGCGGGTCTGCCGGTTGCTGGCAAACGGATGATTGTCCGGAAAAGCGCCGCCGAGTTGGAGAAGATGCGGCGCAGCGGTCTGCTGGTTTGGGAGATCCTCCAGAAGCTTGCTTCCATGATCGAGGTGGGCCTGACGACGATGGATCTCGAGGTGGTCGCCGAGCGGATGATCCGGGACGCTGGCGCCCGGCCGGCCTTTAAGGGGTACTACTCCCCGGCCGCCGGAACGAGGTTCGGATTTGTCCTTTGCACTTCGGTGAACGACGTGATCGTCCACGGGATGCCGTCGGCGAAACGGGCGCTGCGCAGCGGCGACATCGTTTCCATCGACACCGGCGTCCAGTTGGAGGGGTACTACGGTGATTCGGCGGTGACGATTCCGGTTGGCCGGGTGGCGCCGGAGGTTGAGAAGCTCCTGGAGGTCACCAGGGAGTCGCTGGAGATGGCGATCGACAAGGTCCGCCCCGGCAACCGCCTGTTCGATGTCTGCGGGACGGTGGAGCGGCACGTGGTCGCCAACGGGTTTTCGGTGGTGCGCGAGTTTGTGGGCCACGGGATCGGAACGCAGTTGCACGAAGAGCCGCAGATCCCGAACTACGTGGACCGGCGGAATGAGAATCCGCGGTTGAAGGAAGGCATGGTGCTGGCCATCGAGCCGATGGTCAATGCCGGCCAGCCGGATTCGAAGGTCTTGAGCGACAAGTGGACCGCGGTGACCAAGGACGGCTCGTATTCGGCTCACTTTGAGCATTGCGTGGCGGTGACCTCGAACGGGCCGTGGGTGTTGACGCGGCCGTGACCGGGGAACCGCGGGACCGGGAGCGGGAGGCGGCGGTCGAGGCGACCGTGGTCGAGTTGCTGCCGAGCCTGACCTACCGGCTGGAGTTGGCCGGCGGGGAGCGGGTCCGGGCGCACGCAACCGGGGAGGGCGAAAGGAATTTCGTCCGGCTCCGTCCGGGCGACCGGGTGGCGGTGGAATTGAGTCCGCACGACCCGGGCCGGGGACGGATCATAAGACTGTTGAAAGGATAAGGCGGCGAAAAGCTATGAAGGTGCGAGCATCGGTCAAGAAAATGTGCGACAAGTGCAAGGTGATCCATCGCCGCGGCGTGGTTCGGGTCATTTGCGAAAACCCCAAGCACAAACAGAGGCAAGGCTAGGGGCGTATGGTTCGGCGTGCGCCAATTGTGAGCGAAGCCTGAGAGCGTAAGCGGGAGAGAGTATGGCACGTATTGCGGGCGTGGATCTGCCCAACAAGAAGCGGGCCGAGATCGGCCTGACCTACATTTTCGGTATCGGCCGCACGCGGTCGAAGTCGATTCTGCATCGCGCGGGCGTGAATGCGGACAAGAAGGTGGCCGACCTGAGCGAAGAGGAGGTCAGCCGCATCCGCCAGATCATCGAGACCGAGGGCGCTGTCGAGGGCGACCTGCGCAAAGAGAACTCGATGAACGTCAAGCGCCTGATGGAGATGGGCGCCTACCGGGGACTGCGCCACCGGCGCGGCCTGCCGGTGCGGGGCCAGCGGACCCACACCAACGCGCGCACGCGCAAGGGTCCGCGGCGCGGAACCGTGGCGAACAAGAAGAAGTCCTCGGCCAAGACGTAAGAATCCGGATAGAGGCGAGCGAGAGCCGTAAGTATGGCGAAAGCACCAGCGAAGACAACCAAGAAGAAGACCTTCAAGAAGAAGGAGAAGAAGGTCGTCCCCCAGGGGATCTGCCACATTCAGGCGACCTTCAACAACACCATCATTACCTTTACGGACCCGCTGGGCAACGTGCTGTCCTGGTCCAGTTCGGGTTCGTTGGGGTTCCGCGGCTCGCGCAAAGGAACGCCGTACGCCGCCCAGCAGGCCTCCCTCACCGCCGCCAACAAGGTTAAGGAGTACGGGTTGCGGACGGTGGAGGTGCGCGTCAGCGGGCCCGGCGCGGGCCGGGAGTCGGCCGTGCGCGCGCTGTCCACCGCCGGCATCGAGGTGAAGGCCATTCGCGACCGGACGCCGATCCCCCACAACGGCTGCCGGCCCCCGAAGCGGCGAAGAGTTTGAGAAACTGAGATACGGGTCCGCTGGTTTGGGACCCGCGATGAAACCAAGCAGGAAGAAGGTCGCCCGCCCGGGCGGCCGTAAACTGCACCTGAAGCGCCGCCCGGCGAGAGGCCGGAGCGGTCCTAAGGTTAGGAGGCGATTTGGCTCGATACATTGGCCCCGCATGCCGCATGTGCCGGCGCGAGGGAATGAAACTCTTTCTGAAAGGGGAGCGCTGCCACAGCGAGAAGTGCGCCATCGAGAAGCGCAACTTCGCTCCCGGACAGCATGGGAAGGACCGCAAGCCGAAGATCGTCGGCTACGGCCTCCAACTCCG
>CAYOTD010000314.1:0-6356 GCA_964406685.1 uncultured Solibacteraceae bacterium
TGAACGGGGCGTTCATGATCGCCTACACGGCCGGCTTCGTGTTTGTGGGGAAGTTCATCGACCGCTATGGGACGCGAATCGGCTACGCCGTATCGATCACCTGGTGGTCGATCGCGGCCTGCCTGCACGCGCTGTCGCGCAGTTCCCTGGGGCTGAGCTTCTGGCGCGGGATGCTCGGGCTGGGCGAGGCGGGCAACTTCCCGGCCGCCATCAAGACCGTGGCGGAGTGGTTCCCCAAGCGGGACCGCGCCTTCGCCACCGGCCTGTTCAACGCCGGCGCCAACGTCGCCTCGATGGTGGGACCGCCTATGTTCGCCTGGATGGTGGTCCATGTCGGCTGGCGGGCGTGCTTCTTCATCACCGGCGGGCTGGGATTCGTTTGGCTGGTGCTGTGGCTCCTGATCGCCCGTCCGCCGGAGAAGCATCCGCGCGTCAACCAGGCGGAGTTGGATTACATCCGGTCGGATGCCGACGAGCAGCACGACCTGCCTTCCGTTTCCTGGGGGGATGCGCTCAAGCACAAGCAGACCTGGGGGTTTGCCATCGCCAAGTTCCTCACCGACCCGGTGTGGTGGTTCTACCTGTACTGGCTGCCGCCCTATCTCTATGATGTCCGCAAGTTCAGCCTCAACGAAATCGGCTGGGCGCTGCCCGTTATCTACCTGATGGCGGATGTGGGCAGCGTGGCAGGCGGCTGGATCTCGGGCGCCCTGATCCGGCGGGGTTGGCCCACGGGCAGGGCCAGGAAGACCGCCCTCGGGCTGTGCGCGGCCTGCATGCCGTTGGCCGCCATGTGCGCGCTGGCGGGAAATCCGATCCTGGCGATTGCGCTGGTTTGCATGGCGACGTCGGCGCACCAGGGCTGGTCGGCCACGCTGTTCACGACCACCTCCGATACCTTCCCGAAACAGGCCGTGGCGACGGTCACCGGGATCGGGGGCTGCGCCGGGGGATTGGGCGGCTTCCTGTTCTCGGGAGTGATTCCGGGAATCGTGGTGACGCACTTCGGATACACGCCCGTGTTCCTGACCATGGGAACATTCCACCTGATCGGGCTGGTGGTCGTCCACTTCATGATGGGTGACCTGCGCCGCGTTTCGATCGAGCCCAAATAAGTCCTAGTAAGTTCAGGACGTATAGATAGTAACATTTCCTGCGGAGAGGCTGCAAAACGGCCGTGTTTTGTTATCTTCATTGTTCCCGCGCGCGGCGCCGTCCGCGGCGGGGAGTGCGAAATGAAGAGACTTATTTTGCTGGCCCTCCTTTGCTCGGTATCTTGTTTGGCCGAGGAACGCAAGCTGTGGAAGTGGAGCGTGGTGGCCCTGGCCGCCTCCACGGCGGCGGATTGCCACAGCTCTTTTGGAATGCGGGAAGCGAATCCGCTGCTCCGCCCGGCCGGGCACAGGTTCGGCGCGGGGTCGGTGGCGTTGAAGGCCGGCGTGGTCGGGGCGCTCCTGGTGGGGCAGAAGCTGTTCTTCCCCGGACGCCAGAAGAGCACGAAGACCTGGACGGTGGTGAACTTCAGCATGGCGGCGACCACCGCTGGTTTTGCCGTGCACAACTACCGCATCCGCTGACCGCCGCCCGCGCTGCAAATCCCCCGGTTCGCGTTATTCTATGGACATGGGAAGCGCGACGACGATCTCTGTCGCCGAATACCTCTCGACCGCCTACAGCCCCGACCGGGACTATGTCGACGGGGCCGTCCTGGAGCGCAACTTGGGAGAACCGGATCACAGCAGCATTCAAATGTCCGTCCTGACAGCGCTGCACGCAGGACGCCGGAAGTGGCGGATTCACATCTATCCGGAGCAGCGGGTGCAGGTGAATGCATCGCGATTCCGCATTCCTGACGTCTGCGCGGTCAAGGGCGAGAGGCCGGTGGAGCAGATCTTCACGCGCCCGCCCTTCCTGTGTGTCGAGATCCTGTCCAAGGACGACCGGATGAGCGAGATGGAGGAGCGCATCGGCGACTACCTCCAAATGGGAGTCCCCTACGTGTGGCTGATCGATCCGCGAAGCCGCCGGGCCTGGGTCTACACGGCCGAGGTGATTCGCGAGGTCAAAGACGGCGTGCTTCGCACCCAGGGGCCGGACATCGAGGTTCCCCTGGCCGAAGTTTTCGCCGAACTCTGACGTGCCCCTCAAAGTCCTGATCTCGGCCGGCGAGGCGTCCGGCGATCTCTACGCCGCGAACCTGGTGGAGACCCTGCGGCGGCGCGCGCCGGAGGCGCGTTTCTTCGGATGCGCGGGCCCTCGGATGCAGGCGGCGGGTGTCGAGCCGGTGGTGGACATGGCGCGGCTGGCGGTGGTCGGGCTGTGGGAAGTGATCCATCATATCCCACGTATTTACAAGGAGTTCCGAAAGCTGAGCGAGGCCGCCGCCAGAGAGCGGCCCGACGTCGCCATCCTCACCGACAGCCCGGACTTCCATCTGCGGCTGGCGCCGAAGTTGCGCCGGCTGGGCGTGCCGGTGGTTTACCTGGTGGCGCCGCAGGCCTGGGCGTGGCGGCGGGGCCGAGTTCACACGCTCAGACGGAACGTAAACAGGCTTTTGTGCATCTTTCCTTTTGAAGAGGAATTCTTCCGCGCGGAGGGTGTGCCAGCGGTGTATATCGGTCACCCTCTGACCCGGCTGGCGGGGCCGTCGCTGGGAAGGGACGAGTTCCGCCGCAGGCACGACATCCCGCTGGATTGCCCGCTGGTGGCGGTGCTGCCGGGAAGCCGTCCAGGCGAGGTCGCCCGGCATCTGCCGGATGTGACCGGCGCGGTGAAGCGCATCCTCGACCAGAGAAAGGTTTGTTTTGTTCTGGCGACGGCAGCCGGCTTCGGGCAGGCCGCGGGGAGCGGTTTTCTGGCGCAGCGGCTGCCCGGCGCGCCCATGACCGTGGTGGAAGGAGAGACGCGGGACGCGGTGGCCGCGGCGGATCTGGCTCTGGCCGCCAGCGGCACGGTAACCGTGGAGACCGCGCTGCTGGGGACGCCGATGGTGACGTTTTACCGGGTGAGCGAGGCCACCTGGTGGCTGGGCCGCCCTTTCGTGCGGACGCCGCATTACTGTATGGTGAACCTGGTGGCCGGCCGGCGGGTCGTTCCCGAACTGATCCAGCGGCGGATGACGCCGCAGCGGCTGGCCGAGGAAGCTCTCGCGCTGCTGGACGATCCGGCGGCGCGGGAACGGATGCGGGAAGATCTTAGTGAGGTCGCACGCCGGCTGCGTAGCGCTCACGACCCGATCGAGCAGGCGGCCGACGAAGTGGAAGCCGTGTTGAAGGGGAGTTAGTTCATGTTCTCGAAGCCAGGCAGAATTGGGTTGGCCGTGGCGGTGCTGGCGGCCGCGACGGCCGCGCGGGCCCAGGAGCGCCGCCCGCGGATCGACGTCGAGCATTACGCCATCAAGGCCGAGATCAATCCGCGAACGCAGTCGGTGGCGGCCACGGTCGAGGTCCGCTACGTTCCGGTGGAAGACAACGTGAGCTCGCTGGTGTTCGAGCTAAACAACGCTTTGAGCGTTTCCGGCGTGATGGACGGCGAGGGGCGGCCGGTGCCCGCCAGCCGCTCGCAGCAGGATTTTACGGTGCGGTTGAGCCTGCCGGCGCCGGTGGAGAAAGGCAAGCCGGCGCGGGTGATCTTCCAGTATGACGGCCGGTTGACGGGCGCCGAGGATTCGCCGGTCTACGGGGTCAAGTTCGCCGCCATCCAGAACGACTTCGCGTACCTGATGTACCCGGCCCGCTGGTTCCCGGTCAACGACTACACCGTGGACCGCTATACCGCCGAGCTCAACGTCACCGCGCCGGACGGCTTCAAGGTGCTTGGCGGCGGGCAGTATTCCCAGTCGTCGTTTCCGGGGAGCATCGCCGTGGTGCGGGGTGAACCGGTCCGGTCGGGGAACGCGAGTCTGTACTTCCGCGGAGCGTCGGCGCCCATGGCCTCGGCTTACGGGGAGGAGTTGGGCAAGATCGTGGCCCACCTGACGAGCCTGTTCGGCCTGCCGCCCTATGCGAACCTGGCGGTGGTGGAGACCGAGGCCGGGACTCCGAACGGCTATGCGGGGCCGGGGGTGCTGTTCCTCTCCCCGCGCACCATCGGCAAGCAGGTCAATACCCGGGTGCTGGCCAACGAGATCTCGCGCCAGTGGTGGGGCGTGCTGCTGTCGCCCAAGACGCGCAACGATCTGTGGATCACCAACGGTCTGGCGCGCTACTCCGAGATGCTGTACCTGGAACAGGCCAACGGTCCGGGAGCGCTGGAAAACGAAGTCCGCGACACCTACATCGAAGCGTTGACGGTGGAAAACCCACCGCTGGGGCAGGCCGGACGCCTGGAGGACTACTCGCCGGAGTATTGGGCGGCGACCGCGGGCAAGGGCGCGGCCGTGCTGAACATGCTGCGGTTTGTGCTGGGCGACGCGAATTTCCAGAAGCTGCTCAAGGCGGTTCCGGACCGGTTCGCCTGGAAGCCGGTTTCCACCGACGATTTCCGCGGCGCCGCCGAAGCGGTGTTCGGTCAGAGGTTGGATTACTTCTTCCTGCAATGGATCAACTCGACCGGCGCGCCCGAATTCAAGCTCGAATACACGGTGTTCCGCACGCAGAAGGGATTTCGCGTGAACGGCAAGGTCTCGCAGGACCTCGACCTGTTCCGGATGCCGGTGGATCTGAAGATCGAAACCGAAGGCAACCCGGAGGAGAAACGCATCGAGGTCTCCGGCACTTCCTCCGAGTTCGTCGTGGAGACCTTCGGCAAGCCCAAGAGTATGCTGCTCGACCCGGCCAACCGCGTGCTCCGCTTCAGCGATCCGGTGCGCGTGGCGGTGGCCATCCGGCGCGGAGAGCAGTTCGCCGAAATCGGCGAGTTCGGCGAAGCGCTCAAGGAATACCAGCGGGCGCTCGAGGTCAACCGCAACAGCTCGCTGGCGCACTACCGCGTGGCCGAAGTGTTCTTCCTTCAGAACAACTACCAGTCGGCGGCCAACGAGTTCCGCGAAGCGCTCAACGGCGACCTGGAGCCGAAATGGACCGAGGTGTGGGCGCGCATCAACCTGGGCAAGATCTTCGACATCACGGGCCAGCGCGAGCGGGCCGTGAACGAATACAACCTCGCCATCCGCACCAAGGACAACACCCAGGGGGCGCAGGAAGAAGCAGCGAAGTACCTGAAGCAGCCCTTCGAGCGGAAGACCCAGTAGCCGCTCAGTGGCCTTCGGCTTCCAGAAACCGTTCGGCTTCGATGGCGGCCATGCAGCCGGCGCCGGCGGCGGTGATAGCCTGGCGGTAGAGGCGGTCCTGCACGTCGCCGGCGTGGAAGACCCCCTTCACACTGGTGCGGGCGCCGCCCTGGGAGAGGATGTAGCCGTCGGCGTCGAGCTCGATCTGTCCCTTGAAAACCGCCGTGTTCGGAACGTGGCCGATGGCGACAAACAGCCCATCCACCGCGCGCTGCCAGGTCTGGCCGGTGGAGACGTTGCGCAGCGTCACGCCGGTGACCACGCCCTGGGCGACGTCGTGGACGGCGTCGATCACCACCGGCGTCAGGATCTCGATCTTGGGATTGGCGCGGGTGCGGTCCACCATGATCTTCGAGGCGCGGAACTGATCGCGGCGGTGGACGACGGTCACCCGGCGGCCGAAGCGCGTCAGGAAGTTGGCCTCTTCGAGGGCGGAGTCGCCGCCGCCGGCGACCATGATTTCCTTGTCGCGGTAGAAGAAGCCGTCGCAGGTGGCGCAGGAGCTGACGCCATGGCCGATCAGCTTCTGCTCGCTTTCCAGGCCGAGCCAGCGGGCCGATGCTCCGGTGGCGATGATGACCGAGCGCGCCTCGATCCAGTCGCCTTCGATGTTGAGGCGGAAGGGGCGGCGGGAAAGGTCGGCCTCGATCACTCCGCCGCTGGCGTACTCGGCGCCGAACTTCAGTGCCTGGCCCTTGATGTTTTCCACCAACTCCGGCCCGTTGATGCCCTCGGGGAAACCGGGGAAGTTTTCGACCAGCGTGGTGAGCGAGAGCTGGCCGCCGGGTTCGTGCCCGGCAACGACCAGCGGACTCAGCGAGGCGCGCGCCGCGTAGAGCGCGGCCGTGTTTCCCGCGCAACCGGAACCGACGATAACCAGATTTCGCATGGCGGATGGGGGCTAAGCCACCATGCTAGCACGGGGCTCCGCTACTTCCGGCGCCGTGCGAGCGCGAGGGCCAGCAGTCCCAAGCCCGCCAGCGCCATGGCCGACGGTTCGGGGACCGCGTATTGGAGGTGGCCGTCCAGCACATCATTGGCGCAGGTCGCGGCCGCAAGATGAACGGTGACTCCCTCGGCCAGGGCGCTGAGGAATTCGTCGGTAGGGATGAAGCTCAGCGTGATC
>CAYOTD010000315.1:0-6340 GCA_964406685.1 uncultured Solibacteraceae bacterium
GGATTCGCGGTGGTGGCCTCCGAGGTGCGCAACCTGGCGCAGCGCAGCGCCACGGCGGCCAAGGAGATCAAGACGCTGATTCAGGACTCGGTGCGCAAGGTGGAATCCGGGTCCGAGCTGGTCAACCGCAGCGGCCAGACCCTGGCCGAGATCGTCGCCAGCGTCAAGAAGGTGACCGACATCGTCGCCGAGATCGCGGCCGCCTCCGCCGAACAGGCCGCCGGAATCGGCCAGGTCAACACGGCGATGGGACAGATGGACAAAGTGACCCAGTCCAACACCGCGCAGACCGAGGAATTGAGTTCCACGGCGCAGGCTCTCAGCGATCAGGCGGCACGCATGCAGGCGCTGGTGGCGCGCTTCAAGCTGGGCCACAACGGGAACATGGCCGCGGCGCCGCATCCGGTGGTGGAGGCGGCCCGCAAGAAGCCCTCCCCGGCCCCGGCCGGATCCAAGCCTCCGCGGGCGCGCGAGACCGCCTCGCGCGGACTGGCCGCGTTGAGCGCCGTGCACGCTTCCGATGAGCACGGCTTCGAAGAGTACTGACCGAAGCCGGACAAGGAGGCGCCGCCATGGAACAAACCGGACAGTTGACCGCTCGCGAACCGGGCGAGGCGAGCGGGGGGCAATACCTGAGTTTCACTCTCGCCGAGCAGGAGTACGGCATTGAGATCTTGCGCGTGCAGGAGATCCGGGGCTATTCGGCCATCACGCCGATCCCCAACACGCCGCCGCACATCAAGGGAGTCATCAACCTGCGGGGAGCGGTGGTGCCGGTGGTGGACCTGCGGCTGAAGTTCTCGATGCCGCCGGTGGAATACAGCAAGTTCACCGTCATCATCCTGGTGGCGGTAACGGGCAAGACGGTGGGCCTTGTGGTGGATGCGGTCAGCGACGTGCTGAACATGGCCGAATCCGATATCCACCCGGCGCCCGATCTGGGAGCGGCGGTGGACGCGCGCTTCCTGCGCGGGGTTGCCACCCTGGGGGACCGGCTGGTGGCCGTGCTCGAACTGGACCGGCTGCTGGGGGAGGACTTGGCGGCCGCCGCCGGCAGGAACTGAGGATCTCTCATCCACGGGACAACGGAGGATGGCGGGACCGGAACGGCGCCGGGCGGGCGGGCTGCCGGTCCCGCACGGACACGACGATGCAGACCGAGGCAGCCATTTCGAGGGAGGAGTTCGAGCGCTTCCGCGAGCTGATCCACCGCGAGACGGGAATCTGGTTGGCCGACCACAAGCGGCAGTTGCTGCACTCGCGCCTGTCGCGGCGGCTCAACGAGCTTGGCGTCGGGTGCCTTTCGGAATACTATGACCTGCTGGAGCACCACGACCCCGCGGGGGACGAACTCCGGCTGGCCATCAACCGCATCACCACCAACAAGACCGAGTTCTTCCGCGAACGCGCCCAGTTCGACGTCCTGCGGGACCAGGTGCTGGCCGGGCGCCGCAAATCCCGGCTGCGGATCTGGAGCGCCGCCTGCTCCACGGGTGAGGAGCCCTATTCCCTCGCCATCACGCTGGCCGAAACCATCGGCATGGGCGATTGGAAGATCCTGGCCTCGGATATCGACACCGACGTGTTGACGGCCGCCGCGCAGGCCATCTACGAGGAAGACCGGCTGACCTGCGTGCCGATGCCGCTTCTGCGGAAGTACTTCCTCCGGGGCAAGGGCGAGTTCCAGGGAAAGGCCAAAGTGAAAGCGGATCTCCGGAATCGCGTCGAGTTCCGCCGCATCAACCTTGCGGGCTGGGACTGGCCGAAAGACACCGCTTTCGACGCGATCTTCTGCCGGAACGTGCTGATCTACTTCGATGCCCGGACACAACAGCACGTCACCGAGCGCCTGCTGGAGCGGCTGGACGGAAGCGGCTTCCTGTTTCTGGGCCACTCGGAAAGCCTGCCCTGGACGGTCAACGCGGCGCGCGTGGCGCATTCCGTCTACCGGCCTCTGCCGCGGGAGGTTTCATGAGCCAGCCGGCCGGGGCGCCGGAGAGCCGGACCATCATCCATATCGGCGGCGTCTTCGCCAGCCGGGAGCCGGCCCTGGTGCATACGGTGCTGGGCTCCTGCGTCGCCACCTGCCTGTTCGATCCGGAAGCGGCCGTGGGCGGGATGAATCACTTCATGCTTCCCGACGGCAACGGCGACGACCACCTTCCTTCGCGGTTCGGCGTGCACGCCATGGAACTGCTGATCAACCGGATCATGAAACTCGGCGGCGACCGGCGGCGGCTGCGGGCCAAGGTCTTTGGGGGCGCCGATCTGCTGGGCTTCGGAGAACTGAAGGTGGGCGCCGGCAACGCCGCCTTCGCTTTCGCCTTCCTCCAGACCGAGTCGATTCCGGTGGTGGCGGCCCGGCTGGGAGGCTGGCAGGCGATCGCGGTGGATTTCCACACCGGCACGGCCCGGGCGCTGGTGCGGCCGCTGGCCCCGGCGACGGCCCCCGACCTGGTGCGCCGGGAGGAGCATTTCCGCAAGCGGCTGGCCCGCCTGGCCGAGCGCGAGCGACCCAACGATATTCGCCTGTTTTGAAAGGAAACCGTCATGAAGAAGACCCGCGTATTGATCGTCGACGATTCGGCCGTGGTCCGCAAGGTCATGACCGAGATTCTGACCTCGGATCCCTCCATCGAGGTGGTGGGCACGGCGCCGGATCCGGTGGTGGCTTGGGAGAAGATCCAGAAACTCCAACCCGACATGCTCACTTTGGATGTGGAGATGCCGCGCATGGACGGGTTGACGTTTCTCGACAAGCTGATGCGCGCCCGCCCGATGCCGGTGTTGATGGTAAGCTCGCTGACCGAGAAAGGCGCCGAGACCACACTGCGGGCGCTCGAGTTGGGCGCGATCGATTTCGTCACCAAGCCGAAGATCGATGTGGCGCACGGGACCGCGGAGATGAGCGGGGAGATTGTCACCAAGGTGAAGGTGGTGGCCGGAGCCCGGGTACGCAAGCGGGCCGAGATTCAGGCCGCGGCCGCCGTGCCGGAGCCGCCCCCCTGTGCCTTGCCGGCGGCCACCGATAAAGTGATCGCCGTGGGCGCCTCCACCGGCGGCACCGAGGCCCTGCGGGAATTCCTCTGCGGCCTGCCGGCCGACGCGCCGCCGGTGGTGGTGGTGCAGCACATGCCGCCTGGTTTCACGTCCTCTTTCGCCAAGCGGCTGGACTCGCTGTGCCGGGTCCGGGTGAGCGAGGCGCGCGACGGAGACCGCCTGCTGCGGGGTCACGCGCTGCTGGCCCCCGGAGATCTCCAGACGGAGATCCGGCGCTCCGGCGGGGAGACCTTCGTCCGGGTCCATCCGGGCGAGCGGGTCAACCATCACCGCCCCTCGGTGGACGTCTTGTTCCATTCCTGCGCACGCCACCTTGGCCGCAACGCGGCCGGCGTGATTCTGACCGGGATGGGAGCGGACGGGGCCCGCGGGCTGCTGGCCATGCGGCAGGCCGGGGCGCGCACGGTGGCCCAGGACGAGGCCACCTCGATCGTCTTCGGAATGCCGCGGGAGGCCATCGCTCTGGGGGCGGTCGAGGAAGTCGTCCCCATCAGCCAGGCCGCCGCGACGGTTCTCCGGATGATGGCCCGCTGAGCCGCGGGAGTCTCAGCGCTCGACCCAGGTCTCCGGCGGCAGGCGGAGGAAGCACTCCACCACGCCCGGATCGTAGAGCCGGCCGCTGAAGCGGCGGATCTCGTCGCGCGCCTCGTCCAGGTTCAGTCCGTTACGGTAGGGCCGGTCGTTCAACATCGCGTCGAGCGAGTCCACCACGCGGAAGATCCGGGCCGCCAGCGGGATATCCTCCCGCTTGAGGCCCCGTGGGTAGCCGGAGCCATCGTAGGATTCATGGTGCGCCAGCACGATGGCGGAGGCCGGCCGCAGCATCTCGACGCCGCCCAGAATGCGCGATCCGATCTCGGGATGGCGGCGCATCTCGATCCACTCGTCCGCGGTCAGCGGGCCGGTCTTCAGCAGCACGCTGTCGCGGATCCCGATCTTGCCGATGTCGTGCAGCAGCGCGCCCCGCCGCAGCACCCGCATCTCCGCCTCGCCGACGCCCAACTCGCGGGCCAGGGTCACCGCGTTGCGGGCCACGCGGCTGGAGTGGTTCTTGGTCTCGCGTTCGCGGGCGTCGAGGGCGGCCACCAACGCCTCCAGAATGTGCTCGGAGACTTCGTCCAACTGCCGCAGGGCCGTCACCAGCTCGTTGGTGCGCGACTGGAGCATGTTCTGCAACTGCTCGACTTCGGCCGGAGGCGGGGACGGGGCCGGCAGCGTCAGACGCGGAGGGCCTTCGGCGATGCCCGCGCGGACACTCGCCACCAGGGCCGCGGGATCGAAGGGTTTGACGATGAAGTCCAGCGCGCCCAGCTTCATGGCCGACACGGCCACCGGCACGTCGTCGCACGCCGTCAACATGATGACGGCCGCCGCGATGTTCCGCTGGCGAAGCTCCTCCAGCAGGCCCAACCCGTCCAGAAAAGGCATTCGGACGTCGCACACAACCAGGTCGAAGGTCTCCGCCGTCAGCAGGCTGAGGGCCGCCGCGCCGTCCTGGCACTCCTCGACCGCGTAGCCGTTCTCGGCGAGACACGTCCGGACGAAACCCCTGACGGCCTCGTCGTCGTCGACAAGCAGGATCCGGCGTCCTGCGTCAACCCGAACTGCCGGTCGGATTTCCGCCATCACGAAGAAACCTGACTTGATGCAATCCCAGTAACTGCAATCTTACCATGCCCGCCGGCAAATCCGGCCACCGGGAGTGCCGCGTTCTCAGGGCTCAGAACCGATGGGCCAGGTTCAGGAAGCCGGCGTTGTAAGCGCCGCAACCGGGGATGGCCCGGCGTAGCACGTTGCCCGCGAAAATGCGCGCGTAGCCGGCGTTCAACTGGGTCGTGCGCGACAGAGTAATCAGTCCCTGTCCGTCCCACTCCGAAGCGGCGTGGCGGCCGGCGCTGCCGTCGGCGATCTGGGCGACTACCTTGCCGCCGGGCGCATAGAGCGCATCCCGCGGGTTGGCCAGCCAGAAGCCGTGAAAGCTGCTGGAAAGGGCCACGCGCCTGGACACCTTCCATTCGCCTCCGCCGCGCAGGTGGCGGATGTTACTCCACAGGAACTGGTCGGCCAGGCCGAACTTGTCGTGGGCGCTGGGATAGAGCTGGTCGAAGGTTCCCCAGGTTCCGTCCCGCCGCTGCCCGTCGCCCGAGGCCTGGTTGTATTCGGCGAACAGGCGCGGCTGCCAGCGCGCTTTCGCCAGTGTGTGGCCCACGACCCAGTGGCCGGCCCAGGCCGCCACGCGATCGCCGGCCCGGTCGCCGCGTTGCAGCGCCATCTCGACGTTGTAGTCGAACTTCGCGGGCAGTTTGCCGTTCCAGTGGAACCCGACGGTCTTCAGGTCGTGCCTGCCGCGCGTTCCGGCCTCGCTGACAACCGACGGCGCCAGGCGCCAGAACACGTACGGCTCGAGGGTTGCGCCCGGCACCGGGTTCTGGATCGTCCCGTAGAGGCCGTGGAAGTTGTCCCCATCGCGGCGCCGGTTGAACTCGCCGTCCTTGGGTACCACCACCGACGCGGCGAAAGCGTCGAGCCGGTAGCGTCCCCGGCGAAAGCTCGCCCGAACGGCGTCGAACGTCCGGCCGGTGTTGGACCATGCCGGGTCCGCCACCAGCCTCCCCTGGCCGAAGACCAGGCTCTGCCGTCCCACGCGCAGGGTAAGCGGCTGGCCTTCCTCCCGGCCCAACTCGAGGTAGGCCACCCTCAGGTCTAGCGCGTCTTTCACCGAGGCGGGGGCGGGTCTGGTCCTCAGCCCGAGCACGCGGGAATCCTGTGCCTGGAACTGGAGGCGCAGCCAGGGAGAGGGCGTCACGCCGAGGTCCAGCCGGATCCGGCTCAGTAAGAAGACATCCTCGGTGTCCGGCCGGAAGGCGGCCGCGCTCACCCCTTCGCCGCGAAACCTCGCTTCCCCGCCCAGCTTCAGCCAGGACGGCAGCAGCCGGTTCACCTGGCCGGTTGGAGTCGCGGGATCGGCCTTCCCTTTTCCCGCCTCCGCCGCCAACGCGGCCGATGCCAACATTACCGCCAACCATCCTGCCATCGACCGAACAAGTGTCATGGAACGCAACCTCACAACACCTTATCGTCCCGAAGCGGCGCGGCAACTCTTTTTGGCATAGAGAGATAGCGGGTTCTGCGATAAACGCTATAGTACCCGGACCGATTGTGTACTGGAAGTAGGTATGCGAGAATCTCTGGCAGATGAATCCTAGGGTATTCGTCTTAGCCGTGGGCCTGGTAGACCTCTTCTATGGTGAGAAAGGCGAGTATAATCCGAAACCCCGCT
>CAYOTD010000316.1:0-6335 GCA_964406685.1 uncultured Solibacteraceae bacterium
CAGGCCCGTGCGCGCTCCGATCCGCGAGGTATGCTGGACGGGCTCCGGTTGCCGACTCTGTTCGATGAGATTCAGAATGTGCCCGAGCTGTTCGCCTACATTCGAACACGAATCGACGAGTGTCCCGCCACGAGAGGGCAGTGGCTTCTTACCGGATCTCAAGAGGCGCCTCTGATGCAGGGCGTCACCGAATCGATGGCAGGCCGCGCAGCGATCCTTCATCTCTTGCCGCTCAGCATGGCGGAAACGGACCGGGTCACTCTTCTCGCCGGCGGCTATCCGGAGGCGCTGGCCCGCCCCAAGGCGAGAGACTTGTGGTTCAGTTCCTACATCCAGACCTACCTGGAGCGCGACGTCCGGGCCATCATCAATGTCCGTGATCGGGCGACTTTCCGGCGTTTCCTGGCCCTTCTCGCCAGCCGGCACGGCCGGATCTTGAACCGGACCGACTTGGCTGCGCCGCTTGGCGTTTCGGTGCACACCATCAGCGAATGGCTTAACGTCCTGGAGATCACCGGGCAGATCATTCTGGTGGCTCCCTACTTCGAGAACTTCGGCAAGCGGCTCCGTAAGTCGCCCAAGGTCTATATCCTGGACTCGGGCCTGGCGTGCCACCTTCTGGGGATCCGGACTCAGGCCGAGCTGAGCCGGTCACCGTTCCTCGGTCCGCTATTCGAAGGGTTCGTTGCGGCTGAGATCCTGAAGCACCAGGTGAACCGCGGCCGGCGCAAGGATATTGTCCGAGATAATATCTTGTCCTGTCGTAGCGGACATGGTAATATCTCGGACAGAGGTCATATGCAAACGCAGGAGCTCGATCCCATGCTCGTGCCCCTCCGCGCGCTGCCGTTCGTGAAAGGCATTCATCTCGCTCCGGGCCGGATGAAGGAGCCCGAGGCTCAGCTCAAAATCAAGAGTCCGTCTGGTGTTGCCTCGTTCACAGTCGAGGTGAAGAAGACCTACCTGGACCGCTCGACGGTGGCCACCCTCGCGGCAACGGGCAGGCGCTTGGAGCGGGAGGGGAGGTCTCCGCTGCTTCTGCTGGCGCGCTACGTTCCGCGTGTGGCCGGTGAACAGCTCGTCCGGGCCGGAATTTGTTTCGCGGATAAAGCTGGGAATGTGAACCTTCGACTGGGCGAACGCTATCACGCCCTGGTGCTCGGCAATCGTGACCTGGGACGTGGGGAGGGTAGGCGTCGGCTGAGTCCAGGCGCGGTTCAGATGCTATTTGTCGCCCTCGCGAGACCGGAACTGCTTCGGGATCCGGTCAGGCAACTGGCCGAGAACGCAGGTGTCGGAAAGTCAACCGCCGCCGAGGTGCGACGGCAGTTGCTTCGGGACCGTTTGGTGGTCAAGAACTCCTCCGGCGAATTCCAGATTGCCGACGAGAAGGCGATCCGCGAGCGCTTTCTGCTGGGCTACAGCCAAGTACTGCGGCCGCACCTGCTGCTGGGCCGCTTTCGTGGGCCTTACCAGGACAGCGACGGTTTTGTGGAAGCCCTAGCGCAGGTCTGCGCTCAGCGGTCCTCGCCATGGGCCCTGACCGGCGGCGCTGGCGCTTACGAGTTGGACCGCTATTACAGGTGCGAGGAGACGATTGCCTTTGTCGATAAATGGGACTCCGGACTTGCCAAGGACCTTCGGATGATTCCGGATGCCGCGGGCCCGGTCACGGTTCTCCGCTCATTCGGCCGTCTGGTAGTGAATCCCCGTCCTTCGGAGCGGCCCGTCGCCCACCCATGGCTAGTTTACGCCGAACTACTGCACAATGGGGAACCACGCGCAATTGAGGCGGCGGAAGAACTTCGGAGGAATCACCTCACATGAGCTGGCTGCTGCCCGAGCAACTTTCAGCGTTAAATGAGCTACAGGCGGCCTGCGAGAGGCTCCGGATCGATGTAGTGATCATCGGCGCGGCGGCGTACCGAGCGTGGTTCAACGACCCCGGCCGATACACGGAGGATGTCGATGTCGCGGTGGCGGTCGATTTGGAGGAGTTTTCGATCCTGGCTGAGGCGCTGACCGCTTTCGGATGGCGTCAGGAGGCGCGGAGAGAACACCGCTGGCACACGCCGACGAACGCCCGGGTCGATCTCCTGCCTGCTGGCCGCAAGCTGAGATCCGCCAGTCGGATCGAGTGGCCCCGGTCCGGCATGGTGCTGAACCTGGTTGGGTTTGAGCATGTCTTCGCCCGAGCGGTGACCAGGCAAGTATCGCCTGGACTATCGCTGCGGGTGATTCCGGTTCCGGTGTTGGCTCTGCTGAAGATTGCATCGTTCCTCGATTCCCCCTATGATCGCCAGAAGGATGCGCAAGACATCCTCTCAATCCTGGAGCGATACGAGATCGAAGGGGATCGCCGATTCAGCACGGAGATCTACGATGCCGGAGTCGACTACGATCGCGCTGGCGCTTTCCTGCTGGGGCAGGATCTCGCCACGCTCTGCAATGGGACCGAGGCGGAGCTGGTGACGAAGTTCACATGCGCCTTGCAGAACGACACAACCGCCGAGGCAACGGCCTGCGCGAGAGCCACAGGCAGGCCGGGATTCGATGAATCCGGGGAGAGTCGCCGCGCAATCTTCGCAACTTTCGCGGCGGCCTTCTCGCAGGCGACCGAACGGCGCACAGCGCTGAACACGCTAATGAAGGAAGCCTTCGAGTCGGGCCTGTACGATCGGACGGATACGCCTAAGGGCGGCGAGGACGAATGAGGCCGGACCACTGTCGAGCTTATCAACGAGGGACATCACGATGAGGCCGAAGAGGACCAGGGCGGTCTTCCAGCTCAAGGTCACCCTGCGCGACATCGAACCGCCGATCTGGCGCCGCATTCAGTTGTTTGAGGACACCAAACTCCCGCAGTTGCACCGGATTCTGCAACTGCTCTTCAACTGGGAAGACTACCACCTGCATGACTTTGTCGTCGGCCGGCGCGTCTACAGCGTTCCTCACGAGGATGATGCTTTCACCGAGCGTAAGGTGATCGACGAGAAGTGCGTCCCACTGAACCGGATCGTCGATCGCGTCGGCGCCACTTTCGAGTATGCCTACGATTTCGGTGACGGCTGGCAGCACGAGATCCTGCTCGAGGCCATTCTGTTGCCGGACCCAGAAGCCTTCTATCCACGCTGCATCGCCGGCGCAAGGAATGGTCCTCCGGAGGATGTGGGCGGTCCAGGCGGATATGCGGACTACATCGAGGCTTTGGCTGACCCTGCCCACGGGGAGCATGAAAACCTGCTCGCCTGGCGCGGAGCATTTGATCCGGAGGCATTCTCGCTCGACGAGATCAACGCGTCGCTCAGGAAGACGTTCAGCAGGAGGACGGCTTCGAAAAGGGCCGTGGCCTCTGCGAAGGTGGGTGCCGATCTCGATCACCTGGCCAGATTCATGTTGGCGGCCCTTCGAGATTCGTCAATGCCTGAGGCGCCTAAGCAACGAATCTCCCCAGGCACGACCCTGCCGCTTGAAATCACGGATCGCGAACGAGATCTCATCCTCAAACAGAGCTTGGCCCCCGATGAGCTGACAGCCAAGCTCCGAGTTGTGCCACCCCACGGTGCTCCGTGCGTGGTGCGCTACACATTGGATGACCTCGATGATCTCGCCGGCTACGTCGCCTTTGAGTCCAACCACGCCAAAGATCGAAAAGTGCGCAAGGAATGGCAGGCCATCTACGGGAAGATCGCGGCGCTCCTTGAGTCATACACAGACGGCGATCAATAGCCTGTTTCGGGTGTGGTCACGCCGGCGACCGCAGTGGGCCACTCTGTATGTATAAGAGAACTTCTTGTTTTCGTCTCCTGTTTCGCGAGGCGACGAGAACACAGGAAGGGCGGAAACGACCGCGCGCGGGCGCGCGTGACAAGTGTGAGTCCACCTCGAACAGCTCAGGAAACACGGCTCTCGCGCGCCGCCTTACGTCAGCCGAGGTGCCGGGCGTCCTGGAAAACTCATCGTCGGCTGGAACCTGGTTGTTCCGTCCGAGGCGCTTGACCACCGCTGGCAGGAGACCACGTGACGATGGCGCGAAGATCCAGATTCCGAGCACTTGACGGATGACGGCGTCGACGCCTCCGCGCGTCATTCTTTGAAACATCTAGAATTCCGGTTTAGAAGTCACATAAGTTTGTGGAGTGCCTCCCCGACGCCGATCAAGCTGGGTCGGTGAGGAGCGGCCGCACCTCGACCTTCCGATTGCAGTGGTTCGACCCCTCGGCGGCGAGATTGCGAGCCGAGTCGAGGTCAAGGGCTTCGATGACCTGTCGCACCTTTCCACGGCTCCCCTGGCAGCCTGGCAATGAACTGGTCCAGGACGTGTTCCGCTGCGCACTTGGCGTCGAATTTACTGCCAGCATTCGGCGACAATAGGGGAGCGATGTCGGCCAGGAACGCGGGATCGTCCATCTTACTTCGGAAGTTGGCTTCGAACTCCGCACGTGACACCTGAGCGCCTGACCGCCGCATGTATTCAAGAAAGCATGCCACCGTCTTTTCGACATCCAAGTCCGGGCGGCGTTCCAACGCGAGCGCCAAGTCGAAAAGATCACGGCCTTCCTTCCGTTGATATAAGGCGCGGAGTTTCGTCCCCAGCAGCTCCTCGAGGCAGTACGTCTGAAGGCTCGCCGCGCCAGAGTACCATGGACTGTCCACTACGAACTTCTTCTTCTCAAACCCATGCACGGCGAAATGCTCGCGTGTATTGATTTCAACCTTCAACCGGAGCGGCGTGACCGGCGGGATCTCCGACTCGAACCGATAGATCAAGGTCACACCTTGGCCCTGCTTCCTGCGCGGCTCGCCCAGCCACGGATCGAGCCGGAAGCGGAGGGCCGTCATTACCGGCCCAATTGCTCCGGCCTCGGTCTGGACCAGATCGATGTCCTCGGAATAGCGCGGAGCCGGTAAGAGGTGAAGCTTGTAAAGGGCGGTACCACCACGAAATGCGAGCCGGCTGTTCAGAAGCGGGTCTGCGAATATCTCAACCAGTGCGCGTGAGAGCACCAAGTCCTGTTCCACCTGGGCGTCCGTCGACCAAGGGGCTTTTGCGCGCCAGGCAGTGATGTGAGCGCGAGGAATCATCCGGCATCCTCGATCTCTTCATTGACGAGGAGCCGCCACTTCGCATTCCTTGCCGCGCCGGCGGCCGGACGATCGGGCCGGAGCGAGACCGTCCGCGGCTGCTCAGCCTCCACCCAACGCAGCAGCGACCCAGCTTTGTCCCCGGCGCCGACGTTTTCCAACAGGAATCCCAAGCGTTGAGCGGCGGCCATGTCGCCATTGAGGCGTGCGGCCTCGGCCAGCCGATCCGGGTCTATCTTCTCTGCGAGGCCGGCGAGCACTTCGGCTACGTTGCTCCAGCCGCCGGCATGTTCGGCATACCGGACAAGATCTACGGCGGTGGCTTCCGGCGTTGAGACCAGCATCGAACCGGTTTCCGTATTAACTGTTGCCTTCAGAGTCCGCTCGAGGTTCTTCTTCAGCAGGAACCTGATCCGGCCACGCCCCACGACCACTGGCCGTAGTTGCTGATTGGTCATGATCTGAAACTCCTGGGGTTGCTGCGCAGCGGCGCCATGGAGGGATGCTGCACTGAGGAGGCTCACGTAGTAGGGTGACTTGTGGAAACGCATCAACGCGTCGATGAACCACGAGGGGGGCGGAGCGCCAGCGGATTTGTACTCGAGAGGAACAACCACGAAAAACCCGCGGCGAGGGGCAACGAGACGCCCCTGGGCGACGAGGCGCGCAGCAGCCCTCTTGATCGCAACCGGTGACAGAGGAAGATCCCTGATGACGTCTTGGCGGGTAAAGGTGTAGCGCCCCGATTGCTGAAGTCGATCAACGTACTCCGGCAAAGTCACCCGATGCCGGTCTTGCTGTCCCACATGCATAAAGTACCACAAAACGGTACTTTCTGCGTGCAAGAGTGCGCCCCGAAGGCTGAGGGAAGGTTAGAAAACCATCTAAGCACGTGGACGCTTCACAACGCATGTATAGGGTGATGTGATTTTTCTTCGTCTCCTGTTTCGCGAGGCGACGAGAACACAGGAAGGGCGGAAACGACCGCGCGCGGGCGCGCGAAAGCACGTGGAATTCCAGTCCGATCGCCGATGTGAATCACCGCCCCTTCGGCCTCCAGAACAGGGTCCGAAGTGCGTCCAAACTCGAAATGATTCGCGAACTGAGTCCAAACTGGGTCCAAATCGTGGTCGACTAAGTCTTTTGTTTTCAGTAATTGATGCTCCTAAGTGATTGACTTGTCAGCATTGGGGTGCAAGAGGTCCCGGGTTCAAATCCCGGCGGCCCGACCAAACATTTCAAAGACTTAC
>CAYOTD010000317.1:0-1836 GCA_964406685.1 uncultured Solibacteraceae bacterium
GCGTCCTTGCGGAAGTTACCGGTGTCGGCGTTAACGCCCAGCCAGGGGGAACCGACGGCCTTCACGATCTGGATGATCCGCTCGGCGCGCTCGGTGATGCCGCCGTGGTTCTCCAGGCCGAGCGTGACGCCTTTGGTTCCGGCGTAATCGGAAGCGCGCTTGAGGACCTCGACCACCCATCCGGCGGCCTGCTCCTCGGTAGCCTCCTTGGGCACCCTGCCGCCGAAGACGCGGATATGGCCGGCGCCCAACCGCTCGGCCACATCCACCCACGTCCGGATCTTGGCGGCCTCGGCGGTCTGCGCTTCGGGGGTGGGCCGGCAGCAATCGGTGCCGATCGAGATCGAGCACAGCTCCACCGCGTTGCGGAAAGCCAGTCGCTTGAGCGGCATCAGGAAGCCGTCCAGCTCCTTCGGAAACCAGTAGACCGTCAGGTCCAGCCCGTCGACTTCCAGTTCGACGGCCAGCCGCACCAGGTCGGCATAGGTCAT
This sequence comes from uncultured Solibacteraceae bacterium, assembly GCA_964406685.1. Taxonomy (GTDB): domain Bacteria; phylum Acidobacteriota; class Terriglobia; order Bryobacterales; family Bryobacteraceae; genus JACQZT01. The sequence goes on from CAYOTD010000317.1 coordinate 492, forward strand.
CTTGCCGGACTTCAACTCCTGGCGGAACGAGTAGGCGCAGATGGCGGTCCGCAGACGGGCCTTCTTCTCAACGGGCTTTTGGGCCGCAAGCGGGCTGGAAACGGCCAGCCCGGAGGCGGCGGCGGTGGCAAAAAACGCGCGACGGTTCATGACCTACGAGCTTAGCCGCCGATCAGATCCCGGGTCAACTCGGCCAGCAGGCGGTAGAACGGATGCCGGGTCTTCTCCGACAGGGTGTCGCAGACCGGCGCCAGCCAGGCAAGATGCTGGAGGCGGAAGGCCTCCAACCGCTCCGTCCCGGCTCCCGCGTCGAGCAGTTTCGCGTAGAAAGCCAGCAGGAGCCCGGCGTGATCGGCCGGCTCGCCCGTCCGGCTGGGTTCGATCCCTTCCGACCGGTACCAGGCCAGGGCGGAATGGTGGCTGTCCCCCATCAGTTGAGGGGGATCGGCGCTTGCCGATTGCCAGAGCTGGCACACGGCCCCCTCCGGGCTGAGAAACAGCCGCACATACTCCCGCTCGAGATCGACCGGGTCGCCCGAAAGCGCCTCCTCCAGATCGGGGGCGCCGAGTTCGCCGGCCAGGATTTTCAGCCGCCCGGCGCCGGAGCCGAGAAAGCCCTCGCCGGCGAAAGCCGCCAAGGCCGCCAGTTCTTCGACGGGCGGCATCAGAGCGGCTCGATCGCCACCACGGCGTCCATGATGCAGGACGAACCGGCGTAGTTGGAGGCCGCCACCAGTTCATCGATGCTCTGCCCGGCGATGACGTCGCCGTCCCGCGCGCCCTTTCCGCCAGCGAGGGTGAGCAGTTTCGAGCGGTGCCCGAAACCGTGGGCCACCATCACGGCGTCCTCCCGCAGGGTCTCGGTCAGGTGCGCCGGCAACTCGATGGCGCCCGCCCGCGACCGGATGCGCACCTTCTGGCCCTCCTTCACCCCCAGCTTCTTCGCCAGCGCGGAGCTGAGAAGGGCGGAATTGGTGGGGAACATCTCGTGCAGGATGCGGTTGTGCTGGGTCGTGTTCCGGCGATGCACCGCCGGGATAAAGGTGAGGTAGTAGTAAGGATACTCCGCGCTGGGCAGATCGCGCTTCGGGTGCCAGGCCGGCAGCGCCTCCCCACCTTTCTGCGCGAATTCGGGCACGTAGATCTGGCACTTGCCCCCCGGCGCGCCGAAGGTGGTGCGGGGGGTGAAGGCCTGCTCCTTGTTGTAGATGCCTTTGGCTTTGAACTCCGCGAAGTTCTCCCCCAAGCCGGCGCGCTTGGTCTTCTCGTCCAGGATCGCGCTGGGGTTGATCCAGCTTCCATCGGTGTTTTTGAAGTACTCGGGAGCCAGGCGCTTGCCCAGTTC
>CAYOTD010000317.1:1846-6325 GCA_964406685.1 uncultured Solibacteraceae bacterium
CGACTTGGTTTCGAACAGCGCCGGCACCACCGCCTGCCGCGCCACCACCTGGGGTTGTTTGGCGTAATAGTCGCGGGCCACCAGGTCGTTCACCTCCAGGTAGTACTGTGAGGGCAGCACGATGTCGGCGAGGGTGCAGGTGTCGGTGGGCCAGATGTCCATGACGACGGTGAACGGGACCGCCTGGAGCGCCTCGAACATCTGGGGAGGGTTCGGAAAGCCAAGCGCCGTGTAAGCGTGGAAAAAGGCCGCCTGGATCATCCCCGGGTACTTGTTGAGCATGCCGTCGGTCAGGGTGGAGAACATCCCGCCGCCGTCCTCCAATACCAGCGGCAGCTTGTCCTTGCCGTCCACGCGGCGGCCCTTCTTGGCCGGATACGACGGCGGGGGAACGATCTGGTCCACGGTGGGGATGCTTACCATGCGCGGGAAGTAGCGGCCGCCCGGACGGTCGATGGTGCCGGCCAGGATGTTGAGGATCGAGATGGCGTGAACCAGTTGGGAGCCGTTGGCGTAGTTGGCGCAAAGCGTCTTCTTGTGCGCCGGGACGATGGCCGGCCCGCCGGCGCCAAACTCGCGCGCGATGCGGCGGATCGCGTCGGCCGGGATTTCGCTTTCCTGCTCCGCCCACTCCGGCGTGTACTTGCTGAAATGGCTCCGGATCTGCTCCTCGTACTGCTTGAAGTTCGTGTAGGTATCCACGAACTCCTGGTTGTAGAGGTTTTCAGAGAGCAGCACCTGGATGATCGCCAGGGCCACCGCCAGGTCCGACCCCGGGCGGATGGGGTACCACTCGTCGGCGAAGCGGGCGGTGGCCGAATACTGCGGGTTGAAGCAGACGACCTTGGCGCCCCTGGCCTTGGCGTCGACGATGCCGTTGGCATAAACCAGCTTGGCCTTGGCCAGAATGTCCCAGCCGAACAGCAGGATATACTTCGAGTTCTCGAAGTCGTTGCACCACGTCTTGCCGCCCGTGGTGTAGCGCTGGATGATGCGGTCGGTGAGGAAGCACTCGTCGATGTGATCGATGCGGTTGATTACCCCGATCGAATTCATGAAGCGGAGCCAGAGGTCGGGCGAGGGCAAGGTGACGAACAGCAGCGCCTCGGCGCCGTAAGTGTCGATCACACTCTTGAAGCGCGCGGCGATGGTGTCGAGGGCCTCCTGCCAGGTGATCCGCACCCAGCCCGGGTCCTCGTCCAACCCCTTGTTGGGGTTGGTCCGCTTCATCGGGTACTTGAGCCGGTCGGGATCATGGAGAAACGAAGCCCCCGCCGCCCCCTTCCCGCAAAGGTGGCCCCTCCCCGAGAAGTCGCCCGGCAATCCCTCCAGAAACTTCACCGCTCCGTCCTGGACCGTGGCTTTGATCCCACAAGCCGGGCTGCAAATGCCGCACGCGGTGATCAGGGTCTGCGCTTCCCCCGCCGCCGGGCCGGCGGCGCGGAAATGTTCTTCAATGGCTTGCAGCAGGCCGCCGCCCGCGGCCAGGCCCGCTCCGGCGCCGCCCGTCAACCGCAACCAGTTTCTGCGTGTCAGTGTCATGGTTTCCCCTCCCCTCCTAGCTAGCGCTCCAGCCGGTGGTGACAAACCGGATTGCCGGCCGGGTCTGATTCGGATTGGCGAAACCGTCGACGCGGTCGGCGCCCTTGCTTTTCAGATCCGCCCACTTGCCCCACTGAAGGGCTCCGGTCGGGCAGATCGCGGCGCAGGCGGGTTGCAGGTTCTGATCGATGCGATCGGCGCACATGGTGCACTTTTCCATCTTCTTGCGCGCGGCGTTGAACTGCGGCACTCCATAGGGGCAGAACTCCTCGCACAACCGGCACCCGATGCAGGTGTCCTGGTTGATGAGGATCACCCCGTCGTCGCGCCTCCAGATGGAGTGCGTCGGGCAGACCTTCAGGCAGTAGGGGTTCTCGCAGTGATTGCAGGCCAGTGACAGCGCCTGCGCCTTGACTTGCGGGAACGAGCCCGATTCGCGGACGCGAACCTGGCGGTAGCGGACGCCGATTCCCGTCTCCACCCCGTTCCACTGCTTGCAAGCCGCCTCGCAGGCGCGGCACTCAATACAGCGTTTGGGATCCAACAGCCATCCGTATGTGTCCATAAGGCAGAGCTTCTCCCGATACCCAGATACAGATATCTGATGAATTGTGACACGAATTCGGCATTTGGCATCGTGGTATTTTTCAACAGTCTGCGGCCGCTACAGCCGGACGATCTTGTCCGAGGAGAAGCGCCGGAGGGCGTTCCGCGTGTCGACGATCAGCTTGGCCCGCTCCACCAGGGAGGCATAATCCACTGAATCGTGGTCGGTTACGATGACCACGCAGTCGGCCGCAGCGGCCGCAGCCGGGTCTTCGCTGCGCAGAACACCGGAATCCAGGCGCAGTTCCGGCACGAACGGGTCGCTGTAGCTGACGATCGCGCCGCGCCGTCGCAGCAGCAGCAGAATATCGAGGGCGGGGGACTCGCGCACGTCGTCGATGTTCTTCTTGTAAGCCACGCCCATCACGTGAAGGCGCGAGCCGCGCAACGGCTTGGTGTGGTCGTTGAGCGCGTTCTGAATCTTGTCGACGACGAAGTGCGGCATCTGGCCGTTGATGTAGCCCGCCAGTTCGATGAACCGCGCCTCGATGCCGGCCTGCTTGGTCTTCCACGACAGGTAGAACGGATCGATGGGGATGCAGTGGCCGCCGAGGCCGGGCCCGGGGTAGAACGGCATGAATCCGAACGGCTTGGTGGCGGCGGCGTCGATGATCTCCCAGACGTTGATGCGCATACGGTCGCACATCAGGGCCAGTTCGTTCACCAGGCCGATGTTGATCATCCGGAAGGTGTTTTCGAGCAGCTTCACCATCTCCGCCACCTGGGTGGAACTGACCGGCACGACGTTCTCGAGGGCCTGTGAGTAGAACAACACGCCGGTCTGGGTGCAGGCGGGCGTCACCCCGCCGACCACCTTGGGGATGTTCTTCGTCTGGTATTTCGGGTTGCCCGGGTCGACGCGCTCGGGAGAGAAGCACAGGAAGAAATCCCGGCCCACCTTCAGGTCGGCGCCGGCCAGCATCGGCAGCAGCAGTTCGTCGGTGGTTCCCGGATAGGTGGTCGATTCCAGGATCACGAGTTTTCCCGCGCGGAAGTGCCTGCGGATGTCCTCGCAGGAGCGGACGATATAGCTCATGTCCGGGTCCTTGGTTTTGCGCAGCGGCGTGGGGACGCAGATGTTGATGGTGTCCATGTCCGCCACGGCCGCGAAATCCGTCGTCGCCCGCAATTTGCCCTGCCTCACCAGTGGCGCCAGCACCTCATGGGGCACGTCCTGCACGTAGGAGTCGCCCCGGTTGAGGCGATCCACTTTGCTCTGGGCGACGTCGATCCCCGTCACGGAAAAGCCGGCCGTGGCGAACTCGACCGCCAGCGGCAATCCCACATAACCCAATCCCACGACGCCGACTTTCGCCGTGCGGTTTCGAATCTTCTCCTGCAACGCGCCGCAGTAGCCGGCTGCGCCTCGATCCGTCTGCATCTCTTCGGTAAGCTCCTCTCTTCTAACTAGCCTACACGAAGTAGTACTCGCCTCCGGCGACGATCTCGGCGGGTCCGGTCAGGAAAGCGATCCCGTCCTCGAACCGGATGGGCAGCGGGCCGGCGGGGGTAAGGACCTCGACGGGAGATTCCAGCAAGCCCAGGGAGATAGCCGCGGCGGCGGCGCCGGTGGAACCGGTGCCGGAACTCAGCGTCTCGCCCGCGCCCCGCTCCCAGAACAGCGTCTCGATCTTGTGCGCCTCCACCCGGCGAAAGAAGGAGACGTTGGTCCGGTTGGGGAAGAAAGGATGGTGCTCGATCCGCCGGCCGAGGTCTCGCCAGTCGAAGTCGAAATGCTCGACCTCGAGCGCGCACTGCGGGTTGCCGACCTCGACGAGAGTGGCCCGGCGGATGGCGGGCGCCCAGGGGAGGACGTCGCTTCCCGGCCCCGGCGTGCAGACCGGCCGCCCCATGTTCATCTCGAAGAGGAACTCCAGGCCGCGCCTCTCGATCAGCCGCATCGACTTGGGGCCCGCCCCGGTGGCGATGCGCACCTCGGGCCCAGGTGTGACGCCGGCGTCGAGAAGAAAGGCCGCCGCGCATCGCGTGCCATTGCCCGAGATCTCGGCCAGGCTGCCGTCGGCGTTGATCAACTGGATGGCGCCGTCCACCTCCGCCCCGGGCGCGGGCGGGGCGACCAGCAGCCAGCCGTCGGCCCCGATGCCGGTGTGGCGGTCGCAGAGGGCGCGGGCGGCGCGGGGCAGGTCCCCGGAAGGGAGGTCGCTGCGCCAGGTCAGCAGGAAATCATTCTTCGCGCCGTGCGCTTTGGTAAAGGGGATTCGCATACCCGTCCCGCCGGTAGATCTCGATGACCGGCGCTCCTTTCTCGGCAATGGTCTTCACCAGACGATAGCGCAACCCGCGGCGCTCGGCACGCTGGAGCGCGGTGGC
>CAYOTD010000318.1:0-6306 GCA_964406685.1 uncultured Solibacteraceae bacterium
CACGCATCAACCCGCCATCACGTGGCTGACGCCCGTGAAGAAGTGAGGTCCTCTCAAAAGCGGTCGTAGTAGCCGCTCTGCTCGATCTGGTCCCACATGGCCAGCGCGTTGGCCACCGGCACCGCCGGATGGATCTCGGTCGACGATCCCAGCCAGAGCCGGCCATCGGCGCCCGCCTCCGTGATGGTCTCGCGCACCGCCGCGCGAACTTCGTCCTGGGAGCCGAACGGCAGCAGTTGGCTGGCGTCGATACCCCCCATGAGAATCCACTCCGGATAGGCGCGGCGAACCTCGCCCGCGTACATGTGCGACAGAGGCTCCAGCGGGTTCAGCCCGTCGATGCCGGCCTCGCGGTAGTCCTCCAGCACGCTCCACAGGTTGCCGTCGGAATGATAGATGACCCGGATGCCGTGCGAGTGCCACGCGTCGACCAGCTTCTTGAGGCGCGGGAAGAACTCGCGCCGCAGGAAGGCGGGGGAGAACAGCGTCTGGTTCTTGTCCGCCAGGTCGGCGAAGACCAGCGCCACCGGCGACAACTCGCGGTCGGCGCACTCGTGGACGCGCTGGATCTCGGCCCAGTTCAGCGCCTCCAGCCAGTTCGAGACCGTCTCGGGGTCCTCGGCGTAGGCGTAGACGAACAGCTCCAGTCCCGCGCGTATGTGCGCCGTGTCCAGCCCCACCGGACTCTCGAAGGGGAACAGCACGGTGTTCGGGCCCAGCTTCTCCTGAAGCTGGAGGAACTGCTCGCGCGGCGACTGGCCGCCCTCGCCCCACACGTTGCCCTTGCCGGCGAAGGTCCACATCTCGCCCGGCTTTCGTGCGTACAACTCGTCGATGTTGCGGCGGATGTACTCCAGCAGGCCACGCGCGTCGTGGAACGGCCGCTCCACCAGCCACGTCGTCCACCATTCCTGCTTGTAGACGAACCCGTCGTCGTGCCGCAGAATCCGGTCGGGCGCCGGCGCCGAGATGCCGCGCGTCACATCCAGGCGCTCGCCGATGGTGCGGCACAGCAGGTCCAGACCGTTTTGCGGCGTCAGCGTCTCGCCCGTGACGTGCTCGATCAGCGGGATATTCTGGATCAGGTCGAAGATAGGGACCCGATCCGGCAGGCGGCCGTCGAGCGTGGCTTCGATCCTCTGGCGCGCCGTCATGCGGTCGCGTGGGAGTTCGCGCATTCTCAGGTCAGGATATCAGTCCGGGAAACCGCCACGGTAGAATGGACCCGATGTCCAGAGTTCTCGTTTCTCTCGCGGTTGCGCTGGCGAGCGCGGCGGCCTGCGCCCAGGAGCCGCTTCGCGTCGCCACCTTCCAGGTGGATGTCACCCCGCCGCTGGGGACGCCGCTTTGCTGCGACACCGGCGTGAAGCCGGCGGTGCGGATCGACGACCCGCTCTCGGCGCGCGGCATCCTTCTTATAGGAGCCGGCAAACCCATCGTGCTGGTCGCGGTCGATTGGGTCGGCATCGCCAACCAGGGATGGGACGAATGGCGCCGCGAGGTGGCCAAGGCCGCCGGAACCGAGGCGGACCGCGTCACCGTCCACACCATTCACCCGCACGACGCCCCTTCGTACGATCCCGAGGCGGAGCGGCTGGTGGAGCCGTTCGGTCTCGCCGGCAAACTCCACAACCGCGCCTTCGCCCGCCAGGCCCTCGATCGCGTCGCCGCGGCGGTGCGCGATGCGCGCGGGCGCGCGCGGGCGGTCACGCATCTCGGCCTGGGGCGCGCCAAGGTCGACAAGGTTGCCTCCAACCGCCGCATCCTAGGCGCCGACGGCAAGGTCCGCGTGGGACGCATGAGTTCGTGCAAGATCCCGGAGGTGCGCGCCGAACCCGAGGGCGTCATCGATCCCTACCTGCGCCTGGTGAGCTTCTGGCAGGAGTCGCGGCCGCTGGCCGTGCTCACCTACTACGCCACTCATCCGCAGAGCCACTACGGGCAGGGCGGAGTTAGCCCGGATTTCGTCGGGTTGGCGCGGAATCAGCGTGAGAAGGAATTGCCGGGCGTGCCCCACATCCACTTCAACGGCGCGGGCGGCAACGTGGCGGCGGGCAAGTATAACGACGGCTCCCCCGAAATGCGTCCGGTGCTGGCGGGCCGCCTGGCGGAGGGGATGAAGGCCGCCTGGGAGTCGGTTGTCCGCTCGCCGCTGAAGGCGGCCGACGTCGGCTGGCGCGTGCTGCCCGTCGCCCTGCCTCCGTCCAAGGCCATCGAGGATCGCGCGCAACTCCGCGCCACCATAGCGGACGCAAAGCTGGAGGTTCGTCCGCGGCTGGCCGCGGCCCACAACCTGGTGTGGGTGGAGCGCTTCCGCGCCGGGCACAAGATCCCTCTGTTCGCGCTCTCCCTTGGGGCGGCGCGGCTCGTTTTTCTGCCGGGTGAGTTGTTCGTCGAGTACCAACTGGCCGCGCAGGAGGCCAACCCCGGCGGCTTCGTGGCCGTGGCGGCTTACGGCGACTACGGTCCCGGATACATCGGAACGAGCATCGCTTACTCCCAGGGCGGTTACGAGACGGGTCCGGCTTCGCGCACCTCGCCGGCGGTGGAAGCGGCCCTGATGCCCGCCGTCCGGGAACTGGCCGGCGGCGCGCGGCGGTAGCGCGGAGGATCGGAATGACTCCGGAGGCGCTCCCCACCCCCACGCCAGCCGACAGCCGGATTGAACTGGTGGAACGGGTTCTCCGCAGCCGCCACTTTCACAAGTCCACGCGGCTGCGGGAGTTCCTCCTCTACGTTACGGACCGCGCTCTGAACGAGCCGGGGGCCGAGATCCACGAGCACGAGATCGCATCCAACGTCTTCCGGCGCGAGTTCGATCCCCGCGCCGGCGACGATACCCTGGTGCGCGTCCAGGCGTCCCAGCTTCGCAAGCGGCTGGAACGTTATTTCGCCAACGAAGGGCGGGAGGAGGCGTGGCGCATCGAGATCCCGATGGGCAACTACGCCCCCGTCTTCCGCCAGGCGCCCATCGCCATCGCGCCTCCCGCCCCGCCACAGCGCCGGGAGTGGCGCAGGCTCGCCCTGATGGCCGTTCCCGTCCTGGTGTTGCTGGTGGCGGCTGCCGGCATCGCGTTCTACCACCGCGCCGCGACCCCGCCGGCGGTACCCTCCTACCAGAGGCTCTTCTGGTCGCAACTGTACCGGCCGAACCAGCGGACCGACATCGTCCTGGCCGATTCGAACCTGGCCGTCGTCCAGGACATCATCGACAGCCCGGCCGGCGTCCTGGAGTACTCCGAACAGAGCTACTGGGGCGAGGTGGAGAAAATCGCCAATCCCGAACTGCGCCGCCTCGCCCGCCGCATCATGGGCCGCCGCCACACCAGCTTCGCCGACGCCGTGCTCTCGCACCGGATTCTGGCCGCCGGGGGCAACCCGGACACCGCGCGCATCGTGTTCGCACGCGATTTCCCCGTCCGCAACCTCCAGACGAACAACGTCGTTCTGATCGGCAGTAAACGCTCCAATCCCTGGAGCGAATTGCTGGAGGCTCCGCTGAACTTCCGCCTGAGCTACGACAAGGGGACTAAGTTTGTCCGGAATCGATCGCCGCGTTCAGGCGAGCTGGCCGTGTACCCCGTCGTCGAGGGCGGCTCCGGTGTGCCCCACCAAGGCTACTGCCTGGTTGCGTTCCTTCACAACGCCGCCCACACCGGCAACGTCCTGATCCTGGCCGGTACCGAGATGGAGGGAACCGAGGCCGGCGGGGAGTTCGTTCTGAGCGAGCAGTGGCTGTCCCGCCTGCACAATGAAACCGGTCTCAAACCGGATGCGGAGTTTCCTCACTTTGAGGTGTTACTTCGCACCACGCGGGTGGCGGGAGCCTCTCTGCGTTTTGAGTTCGTGGCGCACAGGATTATTAAGTAGTTTCCATTCATCGAGTTGCAACCACGCTTCGCGTAAACTTCACGTGAATTCACTGGCCGGAGAGGCCCGGACGGCGGTAGTCTCATTCAACGAAAGGATGGGAGGTGTACCTATGAAGAAACGGGCTGCTATCGCCGTGTTTGCCCTCTGCCTCGTCATGGCTCCGGTTGCCCTTTCGCAAACCGGCGCCGGCTCGATTCAGGGCGTGGTGAAGGATGCCACGACCGCCGTGATCGCCAACGCCCAGGTGGCGGTGATCCACGAAACCACGGCCCGGGAATACAGGACCGCCTCCAACGAGGTCGGGTTGTATGTTTTCCCTTCCTTGCAGCCCGGCGCATATAAAATGACGGTGAGCGCGGCCGGGATGCAGTCCTGGGAGGGGCGGGTCCTGTTGCAGGTGGGCCAGACGGCCAGCGTCGATCCGGTGCTGGTGGTCGGGGCGACTTCGACGCAGGTGACCGTGGTAGGAGATGTGACGCCGCTGGTCACCACCGAGAGCCCGACTCTGGGCAACGTCGTCGAGCGCACGCGGTTGGAGCAACTTCCTCTGAACGGCCGCTCGATGACCGTCCTCCTTCAGAAGACCACACCCGGCATCGAGGGCGGCTCCACCAATCCGACGGTGTATGGTATCCGGTTCGGGATGGAGTTCGTCCAGGACGGCGCGGTGCTGACGAACCGGACTCTTGGGGGACTGTCCAACCGGCCTCCCGGCATGGATACCATCGAGGAAGCCCGCATCGAGACCAGCGCCTCCTCGGCCAAGTTCTCCGCGCCGGCGACCACGATTCTGTCGACCCGCGCGGGGACGAATTCGTTCCACGGCAGCCTGTTCGAGACGGCGCGCAACAACGGCTTCGGGTTGGCCCGCGCACGCACCGATTACTACACCAAGGCGCCGCAGATGATCCGCAACGAGTTCGGCGCCTCGGCCGGCGGGCCGGTGATCCTGCCCAAGATCTACGACGGGCGCAACCGCACTTTCTTCTTCTTCGCCTGGGAGGCCTTTCGGCAGGCCTACTCCTCCACCGCCAGCACCACCATGCACACCATGGCCATGCGGCAGGGCGACTTCAGCGGCCTGATCGACGGCGCCGGCCGCCGTTACACGCTCTACGATCCCTGGTCGACAGGCGCCGACTGGCAGCGCACGCCCTATCCCAACAACCAGTTGCCGACCACGCGGGAAAGCCCGATGGCGAAGTACCTGCTGGATGTTACACCAGTCCCGACCAACGAAGCCAACCCGCTGGTTGCTCCCAACTATTACGGACTGGTGCCTCTGAAGAACCGCAATCATACCGAAACGGTGCGCATCGACCACAAACTCACCGACCGCGACCAGGTCTTCGGCCGCTACAGCTACGGCAAGGTGACCAACCAGGGATTGCGCAGCACACTGCCCACCACCGACGGGTTGCTCAACACCAGCCGGGCGCTGGTCTACAATCACAGCGCTTCGTTGAGCTGGACCCACACCTTCTCGCCGACCTTCTTCAGCGAGACGTTGGTCAGCGGTTCGCAGGAGGAGTACATCACGGCCAAGGGCTCCGACAATACGGGGTTTCTGGTAAACAAGCTGGGCGTGCCGAACCCGTTCAAGAACGAGTACGGCGCCATCGTGGTGCGGGTCGTTGGCTTCAACATGGACTACCGCGAGCAGGAGTACGAGGCCAACGTCAGCCGCATTGTGATGGTGGACCAGAACTTCACCAAGATTGTCGGGCGCCACCAGTTCCAGTTCGGCGGGCGCTACCGGGACGAGAAGCTGGACGTTCTCGGCCAGCAGCCGCGGCTGACCAACTCGTTCCAGAACGGGCTGGGCACGTCGCTTTACGATCCCAAGTCCGGGTCGACTTACGCGGCCGTCCAGTATACCGGGCACAATGCGGCCAACTTCTTCCTCGGCCTGGCGAACAGCTACGACACCGTGCTGGTCCGCCCGTGGTATCGCATGAAGGCGCGCGAGGCGGTGGGTTACTTCCAGGACAACTTCAAAGTGAGTCCGCGACTTACCTTGAACCTGGGCGTTCGATGGGAGTATTTCGCGCCGTTCACCGAGGCCAACGGCCTGCTGTCGGGATTCGACATTCCTTCCAAGACGGTGATTACCGGCGCCTCGCTCGAGCATCTCTACAAGATCGGGGCGACGTCGGCCGACGTGGTGAAGGACTTCACCGACATCGGCGCGAAGTTCGCCTCGGCGGCGGAGATGGGGCTGCCCGATTCGCTGATCTACGCCAACCCGTGGGACTTCAACCCGCGCGCCGGACTGGCCTACAGCATGGGTTCGGGCAAGCGGCCCACGGTGCTGCGCGGCGGCTACGGGCTCTACGGATTCACCACCAACCTGCGTACTTTTACCGACAACATGCGGCGCAACGTGCCCACCTACCAGGTGCGGAACTTCTACATCAACGAAGCGGCCTACAG
>CAYOTD010000319.1:0-3609 GCA_964406685.1 uncultured Solibacteraceae bacterium
TGACCTTGGCCATGGTGAAGGTCTTGCCGGACCCGGTGACGCCCATCAACACCTGGTGCCGCTCGCCGTCCCGGGCGCCGCGGACCAGTTGCTCGATGGCCGAGGCCTGGTCGCCGCGCGGGGAGTAGTTGACGGTGAGGCGGAACGCCATGAGAACAGTGTAGCGGCGATCAGCTTCCGGCGGTCTCCACCGACAGCGACGCTTCGGCGCGCAGGTTGGCCACGCCCGCGGTGTAGGGCGCGCCGGTGACAGAGAAGGCGACGGCGTCCTCGGCCCAATCGTGCCAGACGCCGTCGGGATCGTGGGAGGCGGCGGTGAGGGTGTATTCGCGGGGACAGAGGTCCGCGCGGAAGCGGAAATCGACGCGGATCGCATCGCCGGCCCGGCGGGGGCCCAGCTTCAACCCCTCCAATTCGGTGTTGGTGCCGTAGACCTCCATGCCGATGCGGGTGCGGATCATGATGCCCACCACCGGGTCGGGCACATCGTTGTGAAAGCGGAGGCGCAGGCGGACGGCGGCGCTCTCGCCGCTGGAAAGCGCCAGGGCCGGCTGGCCGGACTCGCCCAGGATCTCGATGGAGAGCAGCTCGGCGCGCCCGTCGCCCCGGCGCATCGATGGACTCAGGACAACCTCGGCGCCCGCGGTCTCTTCGCGGAAGCGCGCGGCGGCGCGGCGGTTCATCGCGTCGAGGACCTCGCGAGGGTCGCCCCTGGCCGCCAGCTTGCCGTCCTCCAGCCACCAGATCTCGTCGCAGAGGCGGAGCAGCAGTTCCTGCTCGTGGGAGGCGATGAGCACGGTGGCGCCCGCCCGGCGCAGCCCCTCCAGCCCGGCGAAGGCGCGCAAGCGTGGAAGGGCGGCCAGGGGAGCCAGGGTGTGGTCGATGAAAAGAGCGTCGACCGGGGAGAGATCGAGTTCCTCCAGCAGACCCACGTGGCGGCGCGCGCCGCGCACCTTCGTTTCGCCCGCCTCCAGCCATTCCCAGCCCGCGCCCACGCGCAGCAGTTCGCGGATGCCGGAGCCGGCTTCGCCGGCCAGCCCGACGATGGCACCGTCGGGGGCGGCGGCGGTGAAGCCGGCCAGCGGAGGGAAGTCGACGTTCACGAACTCGATCGCCATGCAAGATAGAATAGCGGGTTCATGCGCTGGGTGGCCCTGGTTCTGCTGAGCTTCGCCGCGCGGGCGGCCACCGAAGCCGATCTGCGCGCGCTGCTGCGGGCTTCAACCGGCACAGTTGCACTGCCGGCGGGGACGATCGAGGTCTCAGCGGAAATCGCTCTGCCCGACCAGGCGCGCGGCCTGGAGATCGCGGGCGCGCCGGAGGGGACCGTGTTGCGGGCTGCCGCGCGGTTTCGCGGCCGAGCCCTGATCGTGGCGCGGGGCGCACGGGGCCTGAAGCTGCGCGGTTTCGGCATCGACGGTAACCGCGCCGCGCTCGAGGTCCGGACGGGATTGCCGCCGTACGACGCGCCGTTTGCGCGCTTCACTCCCAACAACGGCGTTCTCATCGAAGATTCGGAGGACGTGGCCGTCGAGAACGTCGACGCGCGCGAGGTGGCCGGTTTCGCGGTGCTGGTGGTCCGGTCGCGGGATGTCGCCATCCGGGCGGTGCGGGTGAGGGATAGCGGCTCGCGCAATCCCAAGGGCCGCAACAACACCACCGGCGGAATCCTGCTGGAGGAGGGCGTGGCCCGGTTCCAGGTACGGGAGTGCGTGCTGGAGCGCGTCCGGGGCAACGGCGTCTGGACGCACTCGCTGTACACTTCGCCGCGGAACCGCGCGGGCGTCATTGCCGCCAACCGGTTCGCCGGGATCGGGCGCGACGCGATCCAGGTGGGACACGCCACCGAGGTCCGGGTGGAGGACAACAGCGGCAGCCGCATTGGCTTTCCGGTGGAAGAGGTCGACGCGGAGGAAGGCGGGACTCCGGTGGCCATCGACACCGCGGGCAACGTGGACGCCAGCGTCTATGCGCGTAACCGCTTCGGCGAAGTGAACGGGAAGTGCATCGACCTGGACGGCTTCCACCACGGGGAGGTCGTCGAGAACGTGTGCGAGAACCGGGGGCGGGCGGAGGAGTACCCCTTCGGGCACTTCGGCATCGTCATGAACAACACCAACCCGGACATGCAATCGGTGGGGATCGTGGTGGCGCGAAACCGGATGCGGGGGATGAAGTTCGGCGGGATCTTCGTCATCGGCTCAGGGCACCGCATCGAGAACAACCGGCTGCTGAATCTCAACACGGCCGGCTGCAACGAGAGCCGCGCGCGGTTCGGCTGCGCACACTTCCCGGGAGAGCCGGACCTGCTGCAAACGGGGATCTACCTGGGAAAGCGGGCGGAACGCCCCGCCCCGGCGCGGGGCAACGTGATCCGCGGGAACACGATCACGGGCCACAAAATGAGAGCGCGCTGCATCGGGGCGGCCCCGGGTGTGCAGCGCGCGGAGAACACGATTCGCGGCAACTTCTGCCGCGACGCGAAGTAGTGTGGCGCGGGCCTCAAGACCCGCGCCACTTGCTACTACTGAACCGGAAGGGCCGAGTCTTTGGCGAAGACCCACTCCCCGGTGGCGCTCTTGACGGCGAAGGCCAGCAGGCGCATGCCGGTGGGCCAGGATTCCGGAATCTCGACCGTGATGGCGTACATACCGATGCTGCCCTCCAGGGCGACCGCCGAAACCGTCGGGATACCTTCGCTATCCAAACCCGTCACCACGTCGTTAAGGATGCTCTGCCCCGACATCGGGGGTACATTGGTGCTGAGCAGCGGAGAGGTCTGGCCGGCGCCGGTCACGAAGAAGCGGATCCGCTCTCCGCGCCGCGCCGGATTGGAGAGACTGACGTAACTGCCGTCCGGACGCGTGGCCGTGACGTAGGTCACCGCGCCGGAGGTGGTCTCAAACATGCCCGGATCGAGCGCCTTGACCGCCACGTTGGCAACCGTCGCCGACAGGCCGGCGGTGGAGCGGATGGTCGCCGTGGCCGCGCCCGCGGTCACCTCGAAGGGAACCTGGACGCAAACCTCCTGCACGCCGCTCTGGTTCTTGGCCCAGAGAATGGGGGCCGCAAAGCCGTTGAAGCGGACTTCGATTCCGCTGAGCTGCGTCGGGTAGACGCCCTGGGTCGCGGTCGCAAGGACCTGGCCCACGATATCGTCGGCGAAACCCGAGCCGGTGACGATGGCCAGGCCACCGGGCGTGACGCCCGGCTGGCGGCTGGCGGCGTTCAGGAAGCCGGTAGAGGCGACCACCGGTCCGGGCAACTTGGCGGTCAGGGTGAAGGTCTGCGTGAAGGTCCCGATGGCGGCGCGAATCACGATCGTGCCCGCCAGCGAGCCGGCGGTGGCCGAGGCCGAGGCGTTGCCGTTCACATCCGTGGTGACCACGGCCGGAGAGATGGTGGCGTAGCCGGACAGAACGCTGAAGGCCACCTGGACGCCGGAAACGCCCTTGCCGCCTTCATCCAGCACCCGCACGCCCAGTTTCTCGGCGAACGGCTGGGTGGGCTCGGCCGACTGGAGGTCGCCGCCGGTCTTCACCAGGCTGCCGATCTTGAGGTTGACGGTGAAGCTGAAGGTAGCGGTGGCGGCGCCGGAGGTCACCTTGA
>CAYOTD010000319.1:3619-6303 GCA_964406685.1 uncultured Solibacteraceae bacterium
GGTGACGATGCCCGCGGTATGGCCGAGGGTGACATCGCAGGAGGCGCGGCCGGTGGAGTCGGTGACGGTCCTGACGTTGCTGAGGGTCATGCTGTTGGGCTGGACGATCTGCCAACTCACGGTCTGGCCCGCCAGCAGGTTGCCGGAGGCGTCGGTGACGGCGATGGTGGGCGAGAGGGTGAGCTTCTGGCCCGGGGTGCCGGTCTGGTTGTTGCCCTGAATCAGGCGGATCAGCGCCGCCGCGCCGGGCGTGACTTCGATGCGCCGCGGCCAGCTTCGGTTGGCCCCCACGGTGACGGTCAGGGGAGCCTGGCCAAGCTGCCCGCCGAAGGTGACGTCGCAACTGGCCAGACCGGTGGAGTCGGTCAGCAGACCGTCCTGGCACCGGGCGGTCGGCCCCTCGTCCTCCTCGTAGCCGGTGCTGACAGTCAGGCCCACGTTGGGAATCGGCTGGTTCACGCTGGGGCCGGAGCCGGCGAAGACCTGGGCCGCCACGGCATCCTTGATCGTTGCGCCCACACCGCCGGTGAGGGTGTCGCCGTAACCGGGCCGGAGCAGGGTGATGCGCGGCTGTTCGGCGGTGTTGCCCATGATGTCGGTGCGCATGTAGATGACGATGTAGAAGATCGCGCTGGCGCCGGCGCTGGTCCGCGCGGTGACGATCGCTTTCATCCAGGACGAATACGAGGTGCTCGAGGCGGTGAACTTGATGCCGGTCCTGCCGTTGGTATCGGTGGTGCAGGTTGTCCCGGAGCAGGTGTAGGTATCGGAGCCGCCCAGCGAGATCGGTCCGGAGGTGACTTCATACGTCACGGGCTGGCCGGAGGCGGGTTTGCCTTCCGTGTCCCGGAACAGAACGACCAGTTCCTGGACGGAGCTGGAGTATTCCGGAACAAGCTGGCCGTTGCCGGAGTAGATGGAGAGGCCGCCACCGGTGCCGGGCGTGCCGCCCGTTCCGCCGTCGCCGCCGGAGGAACTGGTGGTGACGGTGAAGTTGAACGAGGCCTTGATCCCGTCGGCGGCCGTCGCCAGGACGGTGTAGAGACCGGCCGTGGACGGCGGCGTCACCTGGGCGCGGACGAAGCCCTCTTTCGTGGTGGTGTTTGTGGAGGAACCGATCAGGACTTCGGCAGCGCCCGTGCTCCAGAGCACCGCCGCGTCGGCGACGGGTTTGCCCTCGACATCGAGAAACTGCGCGAGGAAGGGACGCAGCGTGCCGCCGATCACCACCGCCTGGTTGTTGTTGATGGTGATGGCGGACACGGCGGGCCCGCTGCTGGCCGCGCCGGCGTAGCTGACCTTGCCGGTGTTCTCGCCCAGCACGGCGCGATCGACTTCCACCAGGCCGGTTCCCGTCAGGTCGATGTGGCTGATCGAGCCGCTGGCCCCGGTGGTGGCGGTGGTGACGTAGAGGTGCTTGGCGCTGGGCAATTCGTTGGAGGCCGCGATGCCGGTGACGTTGGAGACCGGCTGGCCGGCCGCGATGGCGGCGGCGGCAATCGAGGCGGGATACAGGGCGATGTCATAGAGGTTGCCGCGGGCGGACTTGGCGATGGCGCGGTTGTTGCCGATCACCACGACGTCGTCGAGCACCTCGGCGACATTATCCAGACCGGCAGCAGTCCGGGTGGCAAGGTCGAACACCCAGCCGGACTTGCCGGTCACGATCTGGCTATTGACGGCGATCGCCCGCAGCCCGTCGGAGGTGAATTTCAGGCGGCTCGGAATTCCGGTGATTTCGAATTCGGCGCCGTACTGGGTGATGCTGACCGGGTCGATCACCATCACGCGGTTCTGATAGCTGGCGTAGACCAGCCCGTCCGGCCCCACCGAGACGCCCCCGTAGGTGCCGGCGGCGCTCAGCTCGACCGAACCGGCCACGGTCTTGTTGGCGAGGCTGACGCCGATGACCCGGCGGGCGCTGGAGCTCAGGATGAAGGCGTACTTGGAATCCTGGCTGATGGCCATGTCCTCGTGCGAGGCGCCGGGGAAGTACTCGGTCGAGGTCAGCAACTCCTCGCCCGTCGCCGTGTCGAAGATGCGCAGAAACGCCGCCAGCACGACCAGCTTGCTGCCGTCGGGCGTGATGGCGGCGGTGGTGACGTCGCTGCCGAGGCCCTTTTTGGAGAGGACGTTGAAGTTCTTGTCGAGAATCACCAGGGAGTGGTTGTCCTCGGTGCGGGACAGGATGTAGAACCGCTCGCCATCCGGGCGGGCCAAGGCCATAAAGGCGCCCGGCAGGTTGGGCACCGTCACCGGCGTACCGAGGGTGGAGGAACCGACGATGCTCAGCGCCTGCCCCGTCCCGCCGGGCATGACGAACACATTGGCGGCGTCAAGCCCTCCGGCAAGGGTGGCGAGAATGAGCAAGGCAAGGGATGCGCGTTTTGTCATTTCCATGGATACCTCAATCGAAGCCTGGACCTCTGGCTAGTATGGACGCGGAGAGGGTGCAACAAATGCCAGTGTATCACCAACCGGGAGGAACGGGAAAAGACGTGAATGCAAATTCCGAGGGGGAAAGAAAAAGAGGGGGGCCGAAGCCCCCCTCCTCAATTTACCGCCAACTTCAAGACTCGACTACTGGCCCAGCGACTCGCCCGTGCTTACGTCGGAGCGAACCGTCGCCGCGTCCATCACCAGAGCCAGGTAACCGTGCGACAGCTTCTGCGCGCCGACGTCGC
>CAYOTD010000320.1:0-6296 GCA_964406685.1 uncultured Solibacteraceae bacterium
CCTCGACCGTGGCCGAGCGCTTCAGCGCCACCAGCGAGATCGACGTCGTCGTGGCGGCGCAGAAGTTCTACGAGACTCACGACGACGCCTACGACTTTCTGGTGATCGCCAACAACCTCGGGATCGAGGCAATGGACGGCGCGGTGGCCTATGAGGCCACCGTACGGACCACGCGCCAGGGCATCGGCGACCGCGATGTTGATGCGGGCCGGGAGTTCGGTTCGGCCAGCCGCCTGCAAGCCATCATCAACCTGGGCCCGCTCAGCCAGTACCCATCCGATCCCTACGGCATCGTCCCCCGCCGCAGTCTGGCGCGCGACACGCCGATGAGCGTCATCGCCCACGAGACCGGCCACCTGTTCCTGGCTTACGCCAGCATCCGCGACCCCAATTCCACGCGGACCAAGCCGATGCTGTGCTCGGACGAGGCCCACTGGAGCTTCGCCTTCAACTCGGAAGCGTCGCTGGTGTCGGGCAACCGCATCCGCGACAACGGCGCGGGCGTCTCGCCGCGCTTCACCACCGTGGCGACGGTGGAGAGCTACTCGGCCCTGGACCGCTACCTGATGGGGCTGCTTCCTCCGGACGAAGTCCCGGCGACCTTCCTGGTCAAGGGCGCCCTGAACGCCACAAGCTGCATGCCCGTGCCGGGCGTCTCCTTCGACGGCCAGCGCCAGGACATCACCGTAGACCAGGTCATCGCCGCCGAGGGCCGCCGGACCCCGGATCATACCGTCTCCCAGCGGCGCTACCGCTTCGCGTTCCTGCTGGTGGTGGCCAAGGGCGGCGAGGACACCACCGCCCCGGTGGCGCAGTACGAACGCTACCGGCAGGAGTTCGAGACCTTCTTCCGCCGCTCGACGGGGGAGTTGGCCACGGCCGAGACGAGCCTCAAGAGATCGCTGAAGCTCTCCGTGTTTCCGGCCTCGGGCGTGATGCTGGGGGCGACCGCCACCGCAACGCTGAGCATCGCCACGGCCTCTACGGCGCCCCTCACCGTGAATCTGAAAGCCGCGCGCGGCACGGCCGGCGTCCCGGCCTCGATCACCATTCCCGCCGGGGCGACGCGCGCCACCTTCGCCGTGCGCGGGCTGAGCGCGGGCGTCGAGGAGCTTACCGCCGAGCCCGCCGAGGCGAGCTTCGAGACCGCTACGGCGTACCTCCAGGTGGCCGGGCAGGCCTCGGACCTGACTGTCTCGGTGGTCTCCGGCGATCGCCAGCTTGCCACTCCCGGCGTCGCGCTGGCCCAGCCGGTGGTGATCAGCGTGACCGACCGCAACCGGCTGCCCTATCCCGGACTGACCGTTCGGGCCGCGGCTTCCGGCGGCGGCTCGGTTACGCCCTCGGCGGCGGTGACGGGCGACAACGGCCAGGTCAGCTTCACCTGGATACCGGGGACTGGCGTGACCAACGAGCTGACGGCCACCCTCGACGGCGCCGCGCCCGTGCGGGCCACAGCTTACGGGCGCCCGGCGATCGCCGCGGGCGGCATCGTGAGCGCGGCTTCCTTCGCCGCGGGACTGGCGCCCGGCGGTCTGGCGTCGCTGTTCGGGGTGAACCTGACGGCCGGGACTAACGCCCAGGCAGCCACTTTGCCTCTGCCCGCGGAACTCGGCGGCGTGCGGGTTCTCATCGACGGACAGGCGGCGGGGCTGCTTTTCGTCAGCGACGCGCAGATCAACTTCCACGTCCCGACCGGGGTGGCCGAGGGCGAGGTCTCGGTCGTGGTGGCCAATTCTGTCGGGACCTCCGCTCCGGTGCGCGCCGCCGTGGTGAAGCTGCTGCCCGGCCTGTTCTTCAACCCGTCGAACAACCTCGGCGCGGTGATCGTCCGCGGACAGTACCTGGAAGCCTATGCCACCGGCCTGGGGCCGGTCGAAACGGCCGCTTCGGGTCTGAGCGCGACCACCGCCACGCCGCGCGCCTACATCGACGGGCAGGCCGCCGACGTGCTCTTCAGCGGTCTGGCGCCCGGCTGGGCGGGCCTGTACCAGGTCAACCTTCGTCTGCCGGCGGGCCTCGCTGCGGGAACGCATACGCTCGTGCTGGAATCAGGCGGCCGCCGCAGCAATCAGGTCCTGTTCGCCGTGCCTACTGCTTGACCGCGATCGTGGTCCGGATCTGGGTGGGCGCCTGCGGGTTGTTGCTGGGGATATCCCGCATGACCACCACTACCAGGACCGCGTTGCCGGGAGCAACCTTGTCCGGCACCCTGACGTTGATCTGCCAGAGGGCCACATTGCCCGGAGCCAGGCCAGAGTACTGGATGTCGGAGTCGGCCACGAAGTCCGTGCCGATGATAATGCGCGGCAACACCTCGGTTGAGATGATGCCGCTGGCGGGTTCCCCGTCGGCTGGGGCGCCGGTGATGAAGCCCTGTCCGGTGCCGAACAACTGGATGACCTGCCCGCGCTGTACCGGATTGGCGGCCGAGTTGACCGTGTTGTCCTGGTTGAGCGCGGCAAGCTGGCCGGTGATGCCTCCGGTGGCCGTGAACAGGCCCGGCGAGGCGACTTCCATCCTCACCGGGTAGCTCGCCAGGATCTGACCCGTCGAGGCCCGGATCACCTGGATCTCGATGGTCCCCGAGGCGGGCGCGCTCATCGGCAGCACGGCGTTGATCTGCGTGGGGGAGACGTAGTGCAGGGGAACGGCCGAGTCGTTCACCAGCACCTGGATGTCGCCCAGGGTGCGTGTCATGGGCGGGAAGGCGACCTCGTTGAAGACCTGGGTCTGGTCGCCGAAGCTGGCCCCGGCGACCGGGCGCAGCGTCGCATACATGCCGGGCGAGAGACGCTGGAGGCCGTTGGCGGCGTTGGTGGCGGTCAGCCCCGGGAAGTAGACCGAGAGGCGGCTGGCCCAATCCGACAGCAGCAGGTTGTTGCCGTCCAGAGCGATGGCCAGCACCGCCACACCGGTGGCCTGCATGGTGATGGTCGCGGTGGCGGTGGTGCCGCCGGTGATCAGCGAGTCGTAGCGGGGAAACCGCAACGCCCGGTTGCTGCCCGATTCGCCCACCCAGATCTCGCCGGTCAGTTGGTTCACCGTCACCGCGATCGGCGTGCTGAGATTGGGAAGAGTGAACGCGGCGCTGGGATCGGCGGTGGCATAGGCGGGGTTGGAGTAGATCGCCACGCGCCGGTTCCCCGAGTCGGCGACGTAGAAACGGCCGTCGGTGTCGGTGGAGATGTGGCGGGGGGCGCTCAGCCGGTTCAGGTCGGAGCCCGCGGTAACGGTGAAGAAGTCCGGCTGGCCGAACACGGCGGTGGCGGCCATTCCGTTGGTGAACGGCTTGCGGAAGTACAGCACCCGGTTGTGCGCGAGATCGGAAGCCAGCAGGTGGCCGTCGGGCGTGAAAGCGATGCCGGAGGGACCCGCCATGGTCCTGGCCGTCGCGTCGGTGTTCTTGGTGGTGAAATCGGCCTGCCCGATCACCAGGTCGGCCGGCTGGAGCGGGTCCCGCCTGTCAAACGGCCGGGGGAAGCGCAGCAGGCGGCCATTGCCGGTGTCGGCCACCCACAGGTTGCCTTCCGAATCCACTGCCAGCGCGGTGGGCGTCAGCAGGCTGGACGCCGACATCTGCGTGGCGTTGTTGGCGGGGTAGTTCGGCACCGAGCGGTAGAAATCCGGTTGGCCGATCACCAGGTCGGCGGAATCGCCGGGGCGCAGCTTGCGCGAGTCGCGGTAGCCCAGGATGCGGTTGTTGAGAGTGTCGGCGATGTAGACGATCGGCGGGCTGGAGGTGGAATCCACCGCCAGTCCCTGGGCGCGGAAAATCTCGCGGCCCTCGATCAGGTTCGGCGCGTTGTAACTGAAGCCGAGCTGTCCCAGCACCCGCCTGGCTTCGTAGGGAGCACTGGCGCTCGCCACCGGGCCGGTGGACAGATCCGGAAACACCAGCACGCGGTTGTTCCCGTAATCGACCACGTAGGTTTCGCCGTTGTAGTAAACCGCCTGCACCGGCAGGCTCAGCGTGTTGTTCCCCGGCTCGCCTTTCCCGCGGTTGGCGGCGGCGGTGGTGGTGGAGCTGAGCGAATCCTGCCCGATCACGGCGCGCGCCGAAGGCGAGGGCTTCTCCGCGGTCTCGTTATCCCACAGGTCGACCGGATCGTAGCGGACAATCCGGTGATTGCGGCTATCCATTACCAGAGGCGTGTTGTTGATGACGACGATCCCCTGCGGCTGGTTCAGTCCGGTATCGTTCACCGTGGTGGGGACGGGCTGTCCGGTGACGGCCACGGCGACGCCCATGATCCGGATCGCGTCGATGCCCGTCACCGGGTTGGCCGCATAGACCAGCACCCGGCTGAGGTTGTCCGCCACGAACAGGCGCCCGGCGCGATCGAAGGCCAGCCCCGACGGCGCGTTGAGCTTGCTCTTGTTCAGCCGGTTTGTCGAGGCGACCGACAGTCCCGTGTTGGTGACGAAGTCGGTCTGGCCAAGCACCAGGTCCGCCTCCGGCCCGTTGGTGGCGCCGTCGCCGATTCGCGAAGCCGGGTAGCGCAGCACGCGATGATTCAACGCGTCGGTCACCCACAGGTTTCCCTGCGAATCGAACGCCAGCGAGGAAGTGTAGACGCTTCCGCTATAGAAAGCCAACGACTTGGCCGAAACCTGGCCGCCCTGGTTCACGGAGTTCGTCGTCAGCGAGTTCTGGCCGATCACCAGGTCCGGCATCTTCAGGTCGTCGGGCTGAGCGAACGGGTTCGGATAGCGGAGAATCCGGTTATTGCCGGCGTCCAGCACGAACAGCCGCCCGCTGTTGTCCACCGCCACACCGGTCGGTGCGCGCAGCCCGCTGCTCAGCGTTGTGCCCGGCCCCAGCGCCAGGCTGGAGTACTTGTCGCGCTGGCCGATGACAATATCCGCCTCGGCGCCGTTGCTGAAATTCGCCGCGTCTTTCCACCCCAACACACGGCTGTTAAGGGTGTCGGCCACGTAGATTGCGGGAGGCGTGGAGGTGGTGTCGATGGCGACGCTTTGAGGACCGTTCAACCCCCTGCCTTCCACCAGGTTCGCCTGGTCCCCGGTGAAGGTGAGCCGCGTCTGCCCGATCATGCGCGAGGGGTTCGGGTTCAGGATAAGTTGAGCCTGAAGCCACACGGGCGCGGCAAGCGATGTAGCTAGAACTACTAAGAGCAGTCGTTTCATGGGTTTCTCTGAAGGGCGCGCGCGGGAAGCGTCCACTTCGAAAATAGCACCCCGGCCGAAGCGGGCGCAATGTAGAATCAAGGTTCGGGGGCGTAGTTTAACTCGATGAGAACTCTGATCCTGTTGGCAATGAGCGCCGCTCTTGCTTGCGGCGCCGATTGGAAGCAGTTGTATAACGGCAAGGACCTCGCCGGCTGGAAGATGGCCGGCCCCGGCCGCTTCGTCGTCGAAAAGGGTCTGATGAAGACGGAAGGCGGCATGGGCCTGCTTTACTACACCCAGGAGAAGTTCGGCAACGCCACTCTGCGCGTGGTCTACAAGGTCCAGGGGCAGCAAGCCAACTCAGGCGTCGTCATCCGCCTGCCCGAGCCTCCCACCGATGCCTGGTACGCGGTCCACAACGGCTACGAGGTGCAGATTGACGCCGGCGGCGACGACTGGCACACCACCGGAGCCATCTACTCCCTCGCCAAGGTGAGCAAGCGCGTGCAGAAGCCGGCCGGGGAGTGGAACACCATGGACATCGTGCTTAAAGGGCAGAAGACCACCGTCATCCTCAACGGCGAGACCATCAACGAGTTCGACGGCACGCAGCCGGTCCCCGAGCGCCAGCGCTGGTACGAGCCGGTGCGCGGCCCGCGCCCCGACTCCGGCTACATCGGGCTGCAAAACCACGACGCGAAGTCGACGGTTTACTTCCGCCAGGTGAGCGTGAAGAAGAACTGATGCGGTACCTGGCGGCGCCGGCGGTTTTGCTCCTGGCGGTGTCGGCCGCCTGCCGCGCGCGCACCCATCCCGGTCCCAGAGTCGATCCCGCGCTCGCCACGCTAACGCCTCAAACGGCCGTGGCGCTAGTGGGCGTCCGCATGGACAAGATCCGCGAGACGGGGATCTACAAGCGCCAGGTCGCCGCGCGCAGTCTCCCCGAGTTGGACGAGTTCGCCCGCCAGACGGGCCTCGACCCGCGCACCGACGTCTGGGATCTGCTGTTCGTCTTCGACGGTTCGGATTGGGTGGCCCTGGCGCGCGGCCGCTTCAGCCCCGGTTTCGGCGGCCTCGAGCCGCGCGTGCTGCCCGGCGCGCCGCGGCGCCGCTACGGCGGCTTCACCCTCCTGACGGACCCGAACTTCATTCACCGCCACGAG
>CAYOTD010000321.1:0-6292 GCA_964406685.1 uncultured Solibacteraceae bacterium
TCCTGGCTGAATGCGCCTTTCTCTCCCTGAAACGATACGCGTTCGATTCGCTTCTTCAAGACTCGGGCTCCTTTGGACGCGCCTGGTCCGGGTCCCACCGCCGGGCATCCTGCCCGGGCAGTCCCAGAAGGTCGAGGATACGGTCCACTGTGTAGTCTACGATTTCGGCCACGCTGGTGGGGCGATGGTAGAAGGCGGGAATGGGAGGGCAGAGGATGGCGCCCATCTCGGCGAGGGCCACCATCGTCCGCAGGTGCCCGAGGTGGAGGGGGGTCTCCCGGACCAGCAGGATGAGCCTGCGCCGCTCCTTCAGGGTCACGTCGGCGGCGCGGACCAGCAGGTTCGAGGTGATGCCCGCCGCGATGGCCGACATGGTGTGGACCGAGCAAGGCGCCACCACCATGGCGTCGGTGAGGAAGGAGCCGCTCGCCAGCCGGCAGCCGATGTTGTCGATGGGATAGGAGAAATGGGCGAGGGCGCGGACCTCGGCGGCCTTCTTTCCGGTTTCCAGCCACGCCGTCCGCTCACCGGCGCGTGTCAGGACGAGGTGGGTTTCCACCTGGGGGATGGAACGCAGTTTCTCCAGCAATCGCAGGCCATAAACGGAACCGCTGGCGCCAGCGACGCCGATGATGATTCTCAAATTTCCCTCCTTGTCCGCCATTCTGTTCTGAATTCAGAACAGAAACGACCGGGACCGCTTGCTCCGCCTCCGACCGGTCGCTATAATTCAAACCGTATTGGGTCTGATTGATGCATCTCGCCGGCGGAGCGCCGGATTGCCGCCGGGGAGAGCATCATACCATGGATGAGGCCGGACAGAAACTGAAACGCGCCCGGGAGCGGCTCAACCTGCGCTACCGCGACGTGGAAGAGGCGAGTCAGCGGATCGCCGACCGACACAAGAACGACGAATATGCTATTGCCCTGAGCCGGCTTGCCGACATCGAGAACAAGGGGACGGTTCCGACCCTCTACCGGCTGTATTCGCTTTGCGCCATCTACCGGTTGGACATCCTCGAGGTCATGGAATGGTATGGCGTCGATGCCAGCGGGATCCCGGCGGACTCGACCGCGGTCGAGGTGGAGCGGACGCACGAGGTGGGTTTTCTGGCCGACGCCCACGGGAGCGTGCAACTGCCGCTCGCCCTGGATCCAGGGATCGACTTGAGGAAAACGACCTTTCTGAGCCGGGTCATCCAGCGGTGGGGCAAGCTGCCGCTGATGCTGCTCAACAGCGTCGACCTGCGCAATCATCGCTACGCTTTCATCGGGACCGAAGACTGGTCCATGCACCCCATCCTCCAGCCGGGCGGGCTGGTGCTGGTGGACGAAACCAAGCGGAAGATCGCCGATTCCGGCTGGACCACGGAGTTCGACCGGCCCATCTACCTGCTGGAGAATCGCGAGGGCTGGCTGTGCGGCTGGTGCTCGATGGGGGAAGGGCAGTTGATCGTTCACTCGCACCCGGCTTCCCAGACGGTTCCCCGCGTGTTCGTCTACCCGGAGGAGATCGACGTGGTTGGCCAGGTAGTGGGGGTGGCTATGTATCTGAATTCGGGTCGGCGACGCCGTACTCGTTCTTGAGAAGGTCAAGAAGCACTTCGAAATCAGATAGATAGAGCATTCTCTCGGGCTCCGCCGAGCGGGTCGGAACCAGGTTGCGATAGGGCCTCAGGCGCAGCCAGGTCTCCACCGCCGTCCGCTTCCTTGCCGTCAGGTGGGACAGATACAGGTCGAGGTCGGCCTTTTGTTTCTCGAGATTGAACGACAGCCACTCGGCGAAAGCGATCTCGTGGCTGTCCCGCAACGCCCGGTCGGCCTCGTCCTCGCCGAAAACCAGTGCCAGCCCGTGATGCTCGTAGCGTCCGGAGTTCGCGTCCCGCAAGCCGTTAAGGTAAACAAGGCGCCCGAATACGGTCTCGATCTGGGAGAGCGTCCGGCGCCAGACATCGGGTACAGCTCCCCGTTCCAGCGTCGCTCTTGGCCGCTCGACTGCCATGGCGGTCCCTTGCCTCTCCCTGATTCTACACCAGTTCCGGGTGAGAGAACTGCCTGACATACCAAACTCAGTTGTTTTTCTTAATCGTTCTGTTTTCGGAAAAGATTCTTGTGATGTCCCTCCTCCCGGCGATTCGCGCCTATGCTTGGGCATACGACCTGTCCCCCCCGGAGGGGATAGGGAATCGTAAAGGAGATTCCTGATCATGAAGAAAACGTTCCTGATGCTGCTGCTTGCGCTTCAGTTCGCCGTTGCTGCCAACGTGTCGCTGGCCAACGATCCCGAGCCGCGCTGCTTCCCCTGCCCGACGGTCGCCGCCCGTTAGAGGCCGAGAACACCTCGTTCCGTGGTGGTTTTCCACAGAAGGGCCGAACGTCACTCGGGTGGTGTCTCCCCGGTGATAGGATAAGGGGAGCGCGCTAACGCTCCCCCGATGGCCTCCCTGTCCCGTCTTGAAGATGCGCTCTGGCTGATCAACATGATCGCCAACCTGGCGATTGTGATGCGGCTTATGGGCCTGGGCCTGAACCGGACTTATAGGGCCTTCTTAGCCTACATGATATTCCGCGTTCTGCGCGCGGGAGGGCTTCGGTGCTTCGATCCGTCGCGTGAAGCCTATGGATGGTTCTGGCTGATGACGGAGCCGGTGGTTTGGGTGTTGTTCGGCTATGCGGTTTTCGAGTTGACTTCCGTCGCCCTCCGAGAATACCGGGGTCTGGCGAGCGTGGGTCGAAAGGGCTTGGTGACCGCACTGGGGCTGAGCGTGGCTGTTTCGGTGGCGACTTTGTACGTGGACCTGAGTCAGTCGCCGGGCGATTTCCCGGTCTTGCTTGTCTGTAACCTGGCACGCCGGGCCATCTGGTCCACCCTTTCTCTCTACCTGCTGCTACTGGCCGGTTTCCTCCTCTGGTTCCCCGTCCCAATCAGCCGTAACCTACTGTTGCACACGGCCTTACTGACGTTGTACTCGCTGGCGGATACGGCCTTGCTGTTCGTGCGCAACCTGTTGGGCCCGAGCGTGATTCCGCAGGTGAGCACGGCGCTGGTGGCTGCCAGCACGGTCTGTAGCTGCGCCTGGCTCGGCCTGACGCGGGCCGGTGAGAGCCGGCCAGGGCTGGTCCGCCTGCGTTGGCGGCCGGAGACCGAGCGGCACATGTTGGAGCAGTTGTCCGCGCTCAACGCCACTCTGGCGCGCTCGGCCGGGCGGGAACCCCGGCAGGCAGGACGCTGAAATCCGGAAAACAACTATTTACTCTCTCCACATTCTCCGCTAATCTGATTTGAGGGAAGCAGGGTTGCTGGAAATGAATTCCATTCTGTCTGGTGCCATTGCCGTACTGATTGCCTTTTTGGGAGTTTTCCTGTATGTGACAGTGCGCCTGTTGCGGCAGAGGCGGGCGCCGGAGATCGATGCCCGCTGGCTGGCAGAGTTCTCCCCGGCCCGCTACCGGCCGATGCAACGCCTGTTGGCGGAAGAGGACCTGGAGTTTCTGGCCGCTCAGCCGGGCTATGCGTCCTCCCTGGGCCGCCGCTTCCGGATGGAGCGCCGTAGAATCTTTTCCGCCTATCTGCGGAATCTGGCGCGCGACTTCGAGCGCCTGCACCGCGCGGCCCGCGTCCTGTTGCTTTCGGCTCCCGAGGATCGCCCGGACTACGCCGCCGCGCTGGTCCGGCAGAGGATCTCCTTCGAGCGGGCCTTGCTGCTGGTTCGATGCCGCCTGCTATTGAACTCGATCAGCGGAAGGGCGATCGACGTCAGCCGGCTGGTGGACGCCCTGGAAGGCATGAACGCGCAGGTGCGTGCGCTGGCCGCCGCGCCCTACGCGGCCTAGAGCCGCTTCAGCAACTCCTTGGCCTCTTTGAGGCGAGGGAAGCTCTTCTCCGCCTGGCGGAACTCGCGCGTATGGATCCGGCGGCGGGCACCGGTGTGATCCGCCGGAATGCTAAGGTGCAGGATCTCGTGAAACAGGACGTACTCCACCGCCAGCAGGGGTGTCTGGGGCCGGTCCAGCAAACGGCTGAGGATGATGGCATTGTGCGAGGGATCGTAGTGGCCCAGTGTGACCCGCGACGGCCGTCGGCTCCAACCCAGCGCGGGGCGGGCCATCAGGCCGTGGAAGTGCTCCTGGTTGAGACGTTCGAAGATCTCGGCCAGGTTGTAGGTCTCCCCCTGGGGCCCGGAGACGAACTTGCGGCCCCGGATCTGCCGCAGCAGATGCAGGCTGCGCCGCATCTCGCGCCGGTTCAGATAGCGCCGGTAGCGCTGATTATGAATTCCCGGAACCGGCTGGCGGCACAGCTTCGCCACCAGGATATGGGCCAGGGACTCGAGGATCGGGGCCGGGGCGCCCTGAAGCACATCCGGCAGGCGGACGGCCAACCGGCCGTCGTCCAGGCAGATGGAGCTATTCGCGTTGGCGAAGGGGCGGAACTCGACGCGCACGCCGGCCAGCTTTGTCCGCGGCTTCCACTCCCGGAAGACCCGCTCGAAGATCTGTTCGGGCGACTCGAACAGCAGAGCGCTCTGAACTTGCATTCCCCTTCGTTTTAACATATCAAGAGTGGTTGGCCCGGCCATGCAGATTCCGGCCGGCCTTCTCACGGCAAGGAGATCGAACAGTTGCCCAGAGCCAAAATCAGCGCGCTTGGCTGCTATACTCCGCAGCGCCTGCTGACCAATCAGGACCTCGAGAGGATGGTCGAGACCAGTAACCAGTGGATCCTGGAACGAACCGGCATTATCGAGCGCCATATCGCTTCACCCGACCAGGCGACGTCCGACCTGGCCTACGAGGCGGCCAAGGTGGCCCTTGAGGGGCGTGGCATCGGCGCCACGGACCTGGACGCTCTCATCGTCTGCACGGTGACGCCGGACATGTTCTTTCCCTCCACCGCCTGCCTGGTGCAGCACCGCTTGGGGGCTCCCCGCATCTGGGGTTTCGACCTGGTGGCCGCCTGCGCGGGCTTCGTGTTCGGGCTGACCACCGCCGCCAATCTGGTCGCCTCGGGTTCGCACAAGCGCGTGATGGTGATCGGCGCCGACACGATGTCCCGCATCATCGACTACCAGGACCGGGCCACCTGCGTGCTTTTCGGCGATGGCGCCGGAGCGGTGATTGTGGAAGCGGCCGAAGAGGGCGAAGAGGCCGGTTTCCTAGGCTTCAACAACGAGATCGACGGGGCCGGCGGGCCGGCCCTGATGATGCCCGCCGGAGGGAGCCGCATGCCGCCCTCCCACGAGACCATCGACAAGAGGCTGCACTACGTTCACCAGGACGGCTCGCAGGTATTCAAGTACGCCGTCCGCAAGATGTACGAATCCTGCCGGGACCTTCTGTCCCGGAACGGCCTGGTGTCGGGCGACGTCGCTCTGCTGGTGCCTCACCAGGCCAACATCCGCATCATCAACGCCGCCGCCGAGCGGCTGGGTTTGAAACCCGAGCAGGTGCTGCTCAACATCGACCGCTACGGGAACACGGTGGCCGCCACCATCCCGCTGGCGCTGCGGGATGCGATGCTCCAGGGCCGGTTGAAGCGCGGCGATCTCGTGCTGCTTTCGGCCGTCGGGGCGGGCTTCACCGTGGGCACGAACTTGTGGCGGTGGGCGCTCTGAAGCGCCCGCGTCAGGCCGGCTGGGAAGCGAAGAACGCCGCGGCGCCCTCGCGCCCGCTGCCGGCCGGGCGGTAGCCCTCCGCGCGCAGGCACTTCTCCAGGGCGTCGAGCAGCAGCAGCACGCTGTCTTCGGTGGCCAGCGGTCCCATCAGGCCGACGCGGAACACCTTGCCGGCCAGCGGGCCGAAGCCGCCCAGCACCTCGATGTCGTGCTCGTCCAGCAGGCGCCGGCGCACCTTCGCGTCGTCGACCCCTTCGGGAACGCAGGGCGTGTTCAGCGTCCACAGGCGGCTGCCGGGAGCGACGAGCATCCGCATTCCCAGAGCCTCCACGCCGGCCACGAAGCCGAGATGGGCGCGGCGGTGGCGCGCCCAGCGGTTCTCCACTCCCTCTTCGGCGATGTCCGCCAGCGCCTCGCGGAGGGCGTAGAACATCGAGATGGGCGCGGTGTGGTGGTAACGATGCGCGCCGCCGTAGTATTCGTCGAGCAGCTTCAGGTCCAGGTACCAGGTGCGCTGCGGGGTGCGCTTGGCGCGCAGCCACTGGAGGGCGCGCGGCGACAGCGTGATGGGCGCCAGTCCGGGCGGGCAGCTCAGTCCCTTCTGCGTGCAACTGTAGGCGATGTCGATGCCGTTGGCGTCGACCGCGACCGGCATACCGCCCAGCGAGGTCACCGTG
>CAYOTD010000322.1:0-1198 GCA_964406685.1 uncultured Solibacteraceae bacterium
GCTCAGCGAGAAATCTTCATTTTCCTGGATTTCCTTGATTCTCACCCATGCCTGAAACTTCTTGCTGTTCCCCATGCGCTTGAACGCCTCCCGAATATTGGCGTGCTGGCTTCTAGAGTCTCTGGCTTCTCCAACCGCGCCAGACGGCGGGTGAACCGATGCTGGTGCTCCAGTTCGACGGCCACGGCAACGACGCCGGCTACATGACGCGCTGCGAAGCGTACCTGGACAGCAAGGGAATTCTGCGATGCTACAACTCCGCTCAGCCGGCCGAAAAGGTCCTGGCGGCGACAACCCACTAGCGGGGAAGAAAGTCTACATTCCGCCCATGGCGTACGGCAGCGGCCGGCTGTTCGCGGCCGGGTTCCGCGCCCTGGGGGTGGACGCCGACATCACGCCGCCCTCGGACCACCGCACGCGCGAACTGGGGGCGCGGTACACCTCGGGCGACGAATGCTATCCAGCCAAGGTGACCGTGGGCGACTTCAAGAGGATCCTGGAGACCCCCGGGACGGACGCCTCCAAGATCGTCTTTTTCATGCCCACGGCCGACGGTCCGTGCCGCTTCGGGCAGTACGCGTCCTACCTCCGCAACATCCTCGACACCAGCGGGTACTCGGCCGCGACCGTGCTGTCGCCCTCCAGCCGGGACGGCTACGGCGACCTGGGCCACCTGGCGCGGCCGTTCGTGCGCACGGGATGGCGGACGCTGGTGGCGGCGGACATTCTACAAAAGACGCTTCTGAAGACGCGGCCGCACGAGGTGGAGAAGGGCCAGACCGACGCGGTCTACGAGGAATGCCTGCGTGACGTGTCCCATGCGGTGGAGAACGCGCCGCTGGATCCTCCGGCGCAGTTGCGGGCGCTGCGCGACGCCCTGGTGCGGTCGCGCGACCGGTTCCGGGCGATCCCCATCCGGCGCGATCCAGCCACGGTGCGCATCGGCGTGGTGGGCGAGATCTTCTGCCGCCTGCACACCTTTTCCAACGACGACCTGATCCGGCGGATGGAGGAGTTCGGCGCCGAGGCGTGGCTGAGCGACATCACCGAATGGGTCTGGTACACCATCGCCGAGCACTTCCGCAAGCTGAAGCTGCGCGGGCGGCAGATCTCGCTGGAAGCCGCGGGAGCCTGGGTGCGCAAGTACGTCCAGCACCGGGACGAACAGGTGCTGCTGGCGCCGTTCAAGGAGGACTTC
>CAYOTD010000322.1:1208-6286 GCA_964406685.1 uncultured Solibacteraceae bacterium
TGGGAAGAGCCCGACGTGCGCGAAGTGCTGGAGATGGCGCGGCCGTACCTGCCGCCGGAGGGATCATTGGGCGAGATGGTGCTGAACGTCGGCAAGGCGGTTTGCCTGGCCAAGAAGGGCGTAGACGGCATCATCGACATCAGCCCGTTTACCTGCATGAATGGTATCGTGTGCGAGGCGATCTACCCGAAGCTGTCGCGGGAGCTGGACGGGATTCCGATCCACACGTTCTACTTCGACGGCACGCAGTCCGACCTGGAGCGCGACCTGGGTGTGTATCTGGAACTGGCTCGGAGTTACCAGCGGAAGAAGAAGGTGAAGCGCGGATAGCGGAGTGCGGCTGCGCTACCGCGAGTGGGCCAGGGAGAAGTAGTCGAAGAAGGACCGCTTGAGGCGGGACAGGGGCCGCGAGCCCCGCGAGCCCGCGAGTTCCCGGGCGAGCGCGGCGGCGCTGGTGCCAACGCGGGACCGCGGCGCGGCGGGCTCGCGCGCCTCGATGGCGGCGCGCAGGCCGGTGCGGTCGTGGGGGACGACCAGGTCGATACGGCGTCCGATGAGCTTCTCCAGCCTCCTTACCGGCCACCAGTCGCGCTCTGTGGTTCGGGTGGCAACGGTCAGGACCCGATCCGTCAGATCCAGGCGCGAGAGTAGCGCCAGCTTCTTTCCCGCCAGGTAGGCCGCCAGAGGGTCCAACGAGGTTACCAGCACGATGCGGCGGGACTCCCGGAGGGCCTCGACGGCGTAAGCTTCCATGTTGCCCGACAGGTCGATGCAGACGTTGGAGTAGGACCGGCGGGAGAGGCCGATCAGGTGGCTGACCTGCGCGATGTCGATGCGCATGCCGAGATCGAGTCCGGCCGAGGGCAGAAGGTGCAGACCGTCCCGGACGGCGATGCGGCAGGTCCATCGGGGATCGTCGATGGCGGAGGTGTGCGTGGCGGCGTCAAATACGGTGGTGCCGGCCGGCATTCCCAACAGAGCGCCGACGACCCCCAGATTGAAATCGAAATCGATGAGAAGGGTAGGAGCGCCGGTCGAGCGGGCCAGGGCGAGACTGGCGTTCAGCGCCAGGACCGAAGTTCCGGAACCCGGCTTGGCCGGCAGGAACGAATAGACCTGGCCCGCCGGCGCGGCGGCGCGGCGGGTGGCGATGCGTTCGGCGGCCTGCTGGACGGACTGCGCCACCAGGGCGGGATCGAAGGGCGCGCTCAAGAGGTTGCGCGCGCCGGCGTTCATAAGAGAAAGGAGGATCTCTTCGTCCTGCCGGCGGGCGATGGCGACGATCTCGATGCCGGCGGAGAGGCGGGCCGCCAGGCGTGCAATCTCGAGAGCGCGGCCGGGCGCTTCGACACTGAGAAACACTAACTCGGGCGCATGCGCCTGTAAGAAACGAGTGAGTTCCCCATCGTCTGGATAGTAACTCAGGCGCCGGGAGACATAGACGCCTGGAGGGCGCGCCAGGGCCGTGTCGAACTGGTCCCGCAGGTCGGAATCGGGACACAGGATAGCTGCGCTTATCATCTACTCTTGGACCCAGGTTCCACTGTACGGACATTGGGGCCGGCTACTCAATGGACTCTTGGTACTGGTTCCTTGGTTCCGGGCCCGCATCGGCCGGTCGCGGGCGACGTTTTGTCGCCCGCGGACCGACATCCTGTCCCGCCGCGGAGGGTGGAAGGACGGAGTCCTGAGGAGTTGCGAGTGGCAGAGGAAGTGCAAGGAGGGAAGGCCGAGACGAGGGAGCGAATGCCATTCGCAGTTCGAGCCTACATCGGTTTCGTGGCGATCGCGGGGACGTTGATCATCGCCGGCAGTATCCAGCCCTGGCGGTTCGACCAGGTGGTCCGGAACGCCTGCTACCTGATGCCCTTGTTGGTGGCGTGCGGTCTGAAACACGGGGTGAGGCGGGGGGCGGGGCTGATGTCGGGCTCGTACATCATCCTGCTGTTGAGCCTTCTGGAGATGAACCGCCCGGAGACGATCACGCTGGGTTGCATCGCGGTGCTGGCCGAAAGGCTGTTGGAACGAAGGCCGCGGGGACGGTTCCTCGAGCTGCTGTTCGACTTCTCCGCCGTGGCGATCGCCATCGACGTCGCTTACACGGTGTATCACAACGCGGCGGTGCGCCGGTTGGACGGCAGCCTGTTGATCGCGGTGCTGCTGGCCTCGCTCACTTTCTTTGTGCTCAGTTCGGCGGCTCCGGCGATCTTCCGCGCCCTGGTGGAGAGCGGTTCGGCGATCACGCTATGGCGGACGGGGCACCTGTACGCGCTTCCCTACCACCTGGTGGGTGCCAGCTCGATCTGGCTGATGTCGCGCGTAACCCGCTACGAGACCTGGCAGGCGATCGGCATTGTCCTGGGAATCGCGTTCCTGCTCTACCGGTCGTACCGGCGGCATCCGGGGCTGTGGGCTCGAATCCAGGGGCGGCAGAGCGGACCCACCATGGACCTGTACCTGCGCGCGATCGAGACCCTGGCCCTGGTGATCGAAGCGCGGGACCATTCGGCGCACCAGCACCTGCGCCGCGTGCAGTCGTACGCCCTGGAGATCGGCCGCGAGCTGAAACTGAGCGAGCCCGAGCTCCAGGCGTTGCGCGCGGCCGCCGTGCTGCACGATATCGGCAAGCTGGCCGTGCCGGAGTACATTCTCTCCAAGCCCGGCCGGCTGACCGCGGAGGAGTTCGAGAAGGTGAAAATCCATCCCATCGCGGGCGCCGAGATCCTCTCGCTGATGAAGTTCCCTTATCCGGTGGTGCCGATCGTGCGCGCGCATCACGAGCGCTGGGACGGCTCCGGATACCCGCACGGGCTGCGGGGCGAGGAGATCCCCGTCGGCGCCCGCATTCTCAGCGTGGTGGACTGTTTCGACGCGCTGGTGTCGGACCGCAACTATCGCCGGGCACTGCCCGTGGTGAAGGCGATGGAGCAAATCATGTCGGAGAGCGGCCGGGGATTCGACCCTGAAGTGGTCCGGGTGCTGGGACGGCGCCATGTCGAACTGGAGCGGCAGATCCGGGAGGGAGTAAAGGACCAGACCGGGTTTTGGTCCTGGCTGAGGGTGGAATGCGGCGAACCGGCCACTGGACTGGAGTGGACCCCGGACGGGACGGCGTTTGACGGCGACCCCGCTTCGCTCCAGTTCCTGGACTGGATCTCGGCAGCCAGCCGCGAGGTGGAGGCTCTGCGCGATCTGACCACGCACCTGGGCAACTCGCTGAGCTTGAATCAGAATCTCGCCGTCACGGCCGCGCGCCTCCGGCAACTGGTGCCGCACGATACGCTGGTGGTTTACGTTCGTTCCGGGAACCGGCTGGCGCCCTCGTTCCAGAGCGGCGATCACGGACACCTGTTCGCGGTGGACGGCTTCTCGGTGGGCGAGGGCCTGTCGGGCTGGGTCGCCGAGCATCAGAAGCCGATCTGCAACGGGAACCCGTGCCTGGAGCCGGCCTACGTGCGGGACCCGAACAGCTTCACGACGCTGCGCTCGGCGTTGGTGGTTCCGCTGCCGGGTTCGGGAGGAGTGGCCGGCGTGCTCGCCTTGTACAGCCTGGCAAAGGATGCTTTCACGCAGGACTCGATGCGGATCTTGCTGGGCATCAGTCCGAAGATCGGTTACGTGATCGAGAACTCGCTCAAGTACGAGCTGGCGCAGAGCTCGGCGGACACCGACTTCCTCACGGAGCTTCCCAACGCTCGCGCGCTGTCGCTGCAATTGGCGCAGGAGGTGGCACGCGCCCAGCGCCGGGGCGAACCGCTCACGGTGGTGCTCTGCGATTTGGACGGATTCAAGGACGTCAACGACCGCTACGGCCACCTGGAAGGCAACCGGGTGCTGAAAGAGATCGCTGCCGTGCTAAGGCGGTCCTGCCGTTCTTACGACTACGTTGCGCGGATGGGCGGGGACGAGTTTGTGCTCCTGTTGCCGGACGCGGGAGCCGAGGGCGTGGAAGCCAAGATCGCCGAGATCCGCCAGAACTGCGCCACCGCGACCCGCCGGATTCTGGCCGACTCGGCGATCTCGCTCAGCGCCGGGATCGCCGTGTTCCCGGAGGACGGCATGACGGCCGAAGAGCTGCTGGCGGAAGCCGACGGCCGGATGTACGAGGACAAGCGCCGCCGCAAGGAGCGGGCCACCAAGAGCACCGCCGCCGACAGCCTGCTACCGCTGGCGAACGCGACCGGCAGAGCGCTTCCGGAGCTTGATGCGGTGGGGAAGGGATGAAGACCGTGGACGCCCTCGACACGATTCCGGGTTCGATCCCGCAACGCGTCAGAACCGGGCGGCGGCCGGCGGTATCCGGATTCCGCGCCCAGGAGCCGCTGCTCGAGTTGGCCCGAATCGCGGGACTGCCGTTCGGCGCCCGCTGGCTGTTCCTGGCGAATGGACGCCAGTGGGGTCCGTTTGTGCCGTGGAAACAGCGTGAGCCGGAACCATAGCGGCGGGACAGGAGGCTGCCGGGGTCATGTCACAATGGTTCTGTGACCGGTAACGACATTCGACAGAAGTTCTTGGACTACTTTGCCGAGCGCGGCCACCGCGCCGTCCGGAGCTCCTCGCTGGTTCCCGCCAACGATCCCACCTTGCTGTTTACCAATGCCGGGATGAACCAGTTCAAGGACGTATTTCTGGGACGGGAGAAGCGCGACTACTCGCGCGCCTGCTCCTCGCAGAAGTGCGTGCGCGCGGGCGGCAAGCACAACGACCTGGAGAACGTCGGCTACACCCGGCGCCATCACACGTTCTTCGAGATGCTGGGCAACTTCTCCTTCGGCGACTACTTCAAACGGGACGCCATCGATTTCGCCTGGGACCTGGTGACGCGCGAGTACGGCCTGGAGAAGGACCGCCTCTACGTCACCGTGTTCCGCGAAGATGACGAAGCCGAGCAGCTCTGGCAGAAGGTGGCGGGAGTGCCGGCGGACCGCATCTTCCGGTTGGACGAGAAGGACAACTTCTGGCAGATGGGCGACACCGGCCCGTGCGGCCCGTGCTCGGAGATCCACTACGACCTGGGACCGGGAGCGGCCGAGCCGGGCCGCGAGCACGAGGCCTTTCCCTCGGATGCCGGGGGGCGC
>CAYOTD010000323.1:0-4014 GCA_964406685.1 uncultured Solibacteraceae bacterium
GATCTGGCGGATGTCCTGGGAGGTGGGCCGCACCATCGTCGGCTACGAAGTGCAGAAGACGCTGGCCGCGGTGGACTGGTTCCGCCGGCAGGGCAGCCAGCCCGTCATCGTCGCCGGCCAGGGCGAAGGCGGCCTGATCGCCTTCTACTCCGCTGCCATCGACACGCGCATCGACGCCGCCATCGTGGCCGGTTACTTCGGTCCGCGCGAGGGCCTGTGGCGCGAGCCGATCTACCGCGACGTTTGGGGACTGCTGCGTGAGTTCGGCGACGCCGAGATCGCCGCGCTGATCGCGCCCCGCAAGCTGGTCGTGATCCCCACCGGCTATCCCGAAATCGCCGGTCCGCCGCCCGCCACGAAGGAGCGCGCCGGCGCCTGCCCGAATGGGCGGCTCACCGCGCCGTCTATCGATGACATCCGGTGCGAAGCCGCGCGGATGGGCAGCGCGCAACTCGCCGCGTCCCTGGAAGAGGCCGCCTCTGTCGTGGTGAAGGCGCGCATGCGTCCGGTGACTGTCCCCGCGGCCTCCAACGCCGAAGCGCGCCGGCGCCGGCAGTTCGACGAGCTGGTCGAGTTCACGCAAAAGCTGGTGCGGCTTTCTCCCGTGCGCCGCGCCGAGTTCGCCAAACGGCCCCCCGCCGACTATCGCGACTACATCTGGAACGAAGTCATCGGCCGGCTGCCCGATCCGAGCTTGCCTCCCAATCCGCGCCTCCGCCAGATTTTCGACGAACCCAGGTTCCGCGGCTACGAGGTAGTGCTCGACGTCTGGCCGGACGTGTTCGCCGCCGGAATCCTCCTCGTCCCGAAGGACCTCGCCGCGGGCGAACGCCGCCCGGTGGTGGTCTGCCAGCACGGTCTTGAAGGCCGCCCGCGCGACCTGGCCGACCCGCGCCTCGACCACCCCGCCTATCATCGCTACGGCGTGCGCCTGGCCGAGGAGGGGTTCGTCGTCTACGCGCCCCAGAACCCCTACATCGGACTGGACCGCTTCCGCTTGCTGCTGCGCAAGGCGCGGCCGTTGAAACTGTCGCTATTCTCCTTCATCCTCGGCCAGCACCAGCAGACCCTCGCCTGGCTCAAGTCGCTCGATTACGTCGACGGCTCCCGCATCGGGTTCTACGGGCTTTCCTACGGCGGCAAGACGGCGGTGCGCGTGCCGCCGTTTCTGGATGGCTATGCGCTCTCCATCTGTTCGGCCGACTTCAACGAGTGGGTGTGGAAGACCACCAGCGTCGAGGATCGCTACAGCTACATGTTCACGCAGGAGTACGACATGTACGAGTGGGACTTCGCCAACGTGGTGAATTACGGCGAACTGGCTTCGCTGATGGCTCCGCGGCCCTTCATGGTCGAACGCGGCCACGACGACGGCGTGGCTCCCGACGAGTGGGTGGCCTACGAGTTCGCCAAGGTGCGGCGCTTCTACAACAAGGCGGGCATTGGCGATCGCGCCCGCATCGAGTTCTTCGACGGACCGCACTCCATCCACGGAGTGGGAACCTTCGAGTTTCTCCGCCGCTTCCTCAAGCGGTCGAACTGAGCCGCCGGCGCTCGATCGCGCGCGCCATCAGGTAGAGAACCGCGAACAGCAGCACGGCGAAGCCGAGCAGGTGCCAGGCGTGCTGCTTCAGGTAGTCGAGCGACTGCTCGCCCACCTGCGCGCCCAGCCACGCCAGGCCCAGATACCGCAACAGCCGCGCCGCGGCCACCACCGCCACGAAAGCGATCGGTGAAACACCCACCGCGCCCGCCGAAAGGACGAATACCTTCATCGGCAGCGGAATCGGCAGCAGCGTGGGAATGAAGACCGTGAGCAGTCCGTAGCGCTGGAACCACTCGCGGAACCTGGCTGCCCGGCCCGCTTCTGTGCGGGTGTCCAGGTAGGCGCGGCCACCCCGGCGGGCCAGGAGATACAGAATGTAGCTGCCGATCACCGAGCCGATCACGGCTACCAGCGCGGTGATCCAGGCCCGGCCGGGATCGGCCACCGCCAGCAACACCACCAGCGCATCGACGCCCGCCGGGATGGGCACACCCGCCGAGTCGATGGCAGCCAGCAGGAACAGTCCCAACGGCCCCCAGGAAATCAGAGTGTGAACGAACGCTTTCAGCCGGCCTCCGCTCTAGACGCAGTCACCCATTGTACACGCGGCGGGCCGTTACAGGTACTTTTTCAGCCAGTCCAGGCCTTCTTTCATGTGATAGCGCGCGTCCTCGCCCTTCTGCACCCAGTGGCTGGCGTCGGGGAAGATGACCAGCCGGCACGGAACCTGCCGGCGGTGGAGCAGTTTGTAGATCTCGAAGGCCTGGTTGATGGGCACGCGGAAGTCGTGCTCGCCGTGCGTGATTAGCATCGGCGTGGAGAAGTTCGCCGCGTAGGTCGAGGGGCTCTGGTCGCGCCACACCCCGCCCCGCTCCCACACCGGCCCCCCGTTGCGCCGTTCCCAGTAGTAAGCGCCGTCAGTGGCGCCCCACATCGAGGCGTTGTCGGTCAGTCCCGCGTGATTCACCAGGCAGCGGAAGCGCTTCGTGTTGCCCTCGAACCAATTCATCAGGTACCCGCCGTAGCTGGCGCCCGCCGCCGCCTGCCGCGAGGCGTCGAGGAAAGGAAACTCGCGGATGGCCGCGTCCGCAGCTTGCTCGATCTCCAAGGCCGGGCCGCGCAGGATGTCTTTGTGGATGTTGGCCGCGAAGGTCTCGCCGAATCCCGTCGAGCCGGTGTAGTTGGGCATCAACAGCACGTATCCGGGACTGGTCAGCAGGTGCCAGTTCCAGCGCACGAAGAACTGGTCCTTGGTCATGTTGTGCGGCCCGCCGTGCGGGAACACGAGCAGGGGATATTTCTTCGCGGGATCGAACGCGGGCGGGAGCACGATCAGGCTGTGGATGCGCGCGCCGCTCGTTGCCGTGAACCAGAAGTGGCGCGGCGGCTGCCAGTCGATCTGCTCGATCCGCTCTTTGTTGAACGCGGTCAGGAAGCGATGGGAGCGCGTCTTTACATCGACGACGACCAGGTCTTCGGGATGGACCATCGAGCCCCACAGCGCCACCACGACGGGGGCCGCGGCGCCCTCCGGGATTGCCAGGCCGGAGTAGCCGCCTTCCTTCACATCGATCGCCTGCTCCACCGCGCCGCCCTCGGCGGGAAGGGTGAACAGCTTGTCGTTGCCCTGGTCCTCGGCGGTCACGTAAATCCGCCGGCTGTCGGGCGAAAACGCGACACCGCCCACCGAGCGGTCCCAGTTGGACGTGATCACGCGGGGCGGGGAACCGGCCGGCGGCCATGCCATCACGGCCAGCCGTGAAAGGCTGTACAGCGTCGTATCCTCCCGGCGCGAGTGCTGCGCGTAGAGCGCCTTGCCGTCGGGCCGGAACTTGGGACCCGAGTAACTGTCCTGGCCCGAGGTGAGGGCCACCGGTTCGCCGCCCGCGGCCGGCACCCGGTACAGGTGCGTCGTGCTGGGCGCGTAGGCCTCGACGTTGCGATTGGTGGTGGCGCAGAACACGATCGATTCCCCCTCCGGGCTCCAGACCGCCTGAAGATCTGACTCGGAGAGGCCGCGCGGACCGTCGAAGCCCGGCCCCGCGGCCAGCTTCGTCCCAGCCAGCAGGTCGCGCGGCTTCGCGCCCTCTTCGAGCGGCTGCACGAAGACGTGCGGGGTCAACTCGTCGAGCCAGCGGTCCCAGTAGAGGAAAGGAAAACTCTCGTAGACGCGGGCGTTGTACTTGCGCTCCTTCTTCTCGGCCGCTTTCTTGCGGTTCTGCTCGTCGTCGCCCGCGCCCGGCCAGACGCGGCTTTGGAACAGGATCGCCTTACCGTCGGGTCTCCACCGGGGACTCGATGCGCCGGTGGAGATAGTTGTGTCGCGCGCCGCCACGCCCCCCACACGTGTGTGCCCCGCCACCCAGAGCGCGGCGAGCGAAGGCACGGCGAAATCCGGCGTGCCCATGAATGCGATCCGTGGAAAGGATTCAGTCCACGATGTCGCCATGACGCGCCCTGCGGTAATC
>CAYOTD010000323.1:4024-6284 GCA_964406685.1 uncultured Solibacteraceae bacterium
CGTCGAGCGAGAGTACGGAGACCTGTGTGGCATCGTCGCCCTCGCGCTTGGCCGTGACGGCCAGCCGCCGCGAGTCGGGCGAGAACACCGCTCCGCCCTCCCCGCCCACGGTCTGCGTCAACCGCCGCGGCTGCGCGGAGCCATCCACCGGAACAATCCAGAGATCCGACACCGTCTTGGATTGCTCATACGACGGCTCGGTAACCGAGACCACCGCCCACTTGCCGTCCGGGCTCACGGCGGGCGAAGCGACGCGCTTCATCAGCCATACGTCTTCGTGGGTGATCGGCCGTTTGGCGGCGCCCAGGGACGACGCCAACAACAGAGCGACAGCGAGAAGTCTCATTCCGACTATGATAGCTTCCGGGCGGATTCAGGCAAAAAAGACCGACTCCGCGGTCCTGGCCAGCAGCCATTCGCGATCGCCGGCGGAGAGAAAGGCAAGGCCGTCCCTCACCAGGGCGAGGGAAGCGGCATAGCCGTGGCCGTCCCGCACCTGAAAGGGGCTGTCGCTGGCCCACATGAGCCGCTGCGGGCCGAAGCTCTCGAACACGCGCAGGATCAGCGGCGCCAGATCGATATACGGGGGCCTCTTGCGTCCCAGCGTGTAGAACGCCGACAACTTGACGGCGACGTTGCGGTGGCGGGACAGGGCGCACAGCAGGCGCACGTCGCTCTCCCGGATCACTCCGTCGGCGCCGATCCGCGCCAGGTGATCGATGACGACCGGCGTCGCGGGATGCTGCCGGCACATGCGGTCGATCGAGGGAAGCGCTTCGGGGTTCACCAGCGGACAGATCGCCAACCGGCGCCGCGCGCCGCAACGCCACATCGCGTGCATCCCCGGCGCATCGAGCCATGTGCCCGGTGCGTTCCCGGGAGTGATGCGGAATCCGCGCACGCCGTGGCGGGCGAGATCCACCATCGTCCGGTCCGGTTCGGGCGAGGCGGGATCCACCAGCGCCACCCCCGAGAACATCCCTTTGTGCTCGCGCATCGTGTCGAGCATGTACGAGTTGTCCCACCGGTGGAAGCTGATCTGGATCAGCACGGCACGGGACACGCCGGCCGGTTTGGCGTGAGCGAAAAAGTCTGCGGCGGTGAATCGTCCCGGCCGCATATCGTTCTCGATGGCGCGCGGGTAACGCTTCCGGTCGTCGGTCCACACATGAACGTGAGCGTCGACTATGGCCACGGCGCGGATCTCATTCACGGTGGTGGCGAAGGTGGGACTCGAACCCACACGGCCCTTGCGGGCCAGCGGATTTTAAGTCCGCTATGTCTACCGATTCCATCACTTCGCCACTTGGCAACAGTGTAGCGCCTCCGGCGGCCGCGGTTACTGTGCCTCGGCCGACAGTACCCGGTAGCGGCCGGGCCACACCATGGTGTCGAACACCATCTTGTCGAACCGCGGCTGTCCCGTCACGACCTGGCCGGTGGAAAGATCGCGCAGCCGCGTGATGCGCTTGTC
This sequence comes from uncultured Solibacteraceae bacterium, assembly GCA_964406685.1. Classification (GTDB taxonomy): domain Bacteria; phylum Acidobacteriota; class Terriglobia; order Bryobacterales; family Bryobacteraceae; genus JACQZT01. The sequence continues at coordinate 5,499 of CAYOTD010000323.1, forward strand.
GGCCACCAGGCGGATGGCGCCCATCGAGTCGCGGAACGACTCCACGATGTACTTGTCGTTGTCGTAGGCGAACAGGGCCACCATGGCCGGCGCCTCCAGCCTCACGGGCATGTCGCGCGCCACCACCGCGCGAATGCCGTTCAGCGCCTCCGCCGGCAGGCTGTAGATGTCGCCCTGCGCCTGCGGGATGGTGAGCACGTACAGGCGCGCGTTGGAGTACTTGGCCTCGTGCAGCAGCGGCGTTCCGCTGGTGCGCGAGGGCGATGTCAGCGCCGAGATGACCTCCCAGGAATCGTTGGTGGCGTAGCGGATCTCCGGGAGCAGGATCTCGGTGTCGGCGCGGCCGCTGGCGCCGCGGCCGAAGAAATCGCGCGCGGCCACGGTGCGGCCCGTGTACTCCAGTTCCACGATATCCTCGATGCCCTTGCCTTGCAGCGCCTTGAGCAACCCGGAGGTGATGACGACGTTCTTGCCCGTGTTCAACTGCCGCTTGATCTTGTCGACGATGCCCAGGTCGTACCGCGCAGCCTCGGTCAACAGAACGGTGGGGGCGTCGTAGGGGAAGGCGGGCACGATGTCCATGGGGATGCCAACCATACCCAGATAACTCGGCAGATGGTCCTCGCCGGAGGAGTGATACGGCTTGTAGACCTTCACGCCAACCGGCTTGCCCAGCTTGCCCAGGAATCCGTCGACCTGCGAGAAGACGTAGCCGGCCACGCGCGTCACCTCGGAGTCGGGCGTCATCGAGCCGTCCTCGGCGCGCACCGGCTGGTAGAGCTGGCG
>CAYOTD010000324.1:0-6277 GCA_964406685.1 uncultured Solibacteraceae bacterium
GCCAAGGAGTTCTCCGTCAACACCCGCGTCACCCTCACCAAGGAGTGGGAGAAGGCCACCGTGAACGCGGACGTGGACGCGGTGGTCATCGCCACGCCCGAGTTCTGGCACTACCCGATGGTGATGGCGGCGGCCCGGGCGAAGAAGGACATCTACGTCGAGAAGGCCTGGTGCACCAGCATCGCCCAGGCGAAGGAGATGCGCAAGATCGTCAAGGAGAACGGCGTGGTCATGCAACTCGGCCACAACCGCAACTCCGACCCGACTTATCACAAGGCCATGGAGTTCCTCCGCCAAGGCAAGGTGACGCCCATCACCGTAGTGCGCATGTTCATCGACCGCACCGACGCGATTCCTCAATGGAAGTTCTACGGGGATTACGCCAATCACACGCTGCCCGCCGACGCCTCGCCCCAGACCATCGATTGGGAGCGCTTCACCGCCGCCGCCGGCAAGCGCCCCTTCGACGCCGAGCGTTTCTTCCGCTGGCGCAACTGGTGGGAGTACTCCTCGGGCATCGCCGGCGACCTGATGACGCACCTGTGGGATTCGACCAACTTCATGATCGAGATGGGCATTCCGGAAAGCTGCATGACGCAGGGCGGGCTCTACTTCTGGAAGAAGGACCAGGAGGTGCCGGACACCTGGAACGCCATCTTCGACTATCCCAAGCAGGACATGGTCATCACCTTCGGCTCGAACTTCCAGAGCAAGCACGCCGGCGACATGGTGCAACTGCTCGGCCGCGAGGGCACCGTCGAAGTCGGCCGCGACTACATGCGCTACTACGAAGCGGAGTGGAAGCCCGGGGTGGGTACTGCTCCCGCCTACACGTTCAAGAAAGGCGACCTGGAAGTGACCACGCACTGGCAGGACTTCGTCGACGCCGTGCGCAAGCGCACGCTGCCCCGCTGCCACGTCGACCACGCCTTCGAAGAGGTGGCCACGCTATGCATGTCGCTGGAATCCTACCGCCAAGAGCGCAAAGTGCGCTGGGACCCGGTGAAGGAAGAGATCGTATAGCCACTCTCAGAACCGCACGTTGACGATCACGTCTTCGCTGGCGGCGGCTCGGACGCGGATGTGGAGGTTACCTGTTGCGGCTTCGTGGAACCATGTGCCGGAGCGGAGCTTGTCCGCACTTTCGGCGCGGGGGAAGCCCTTCTCGCCGCGCGCGACCTGCTTGGGCGCGGGGACGTGGTGGGCCACCCACTCGTATTCCCGGTCCACCTTCGATTCGATCTCGAAGCGGTAGTAGTCGCCCGCGGGCGAGGCGTGCAGTTGCGTGTGGTCGGCCGCGTCGGGTTCGAAGATGAAGAACTCGCCTCCCAACTTGGGAAAATAGTGCGCGGCGATGCGGTCCGAGTCCGGATCTTCCAGAAAGGGGACAATCGCCCCGTTCTTGGCGAACAGCGGCGGGGCGTCCGGCCCGGCCTCGATGCGCACCGTGCGCCGGCCCTGGTGGATCCGGTTCGTGGGCAGATCGGTCCAGATGCCCATCGGCAGGTACAGGTCGCGACCGCTGCCGGGCGTGAGCACGGGCGCGGCCAGCAATTCGTCCCCGAACAGAAACACGTCGGAATGTTTCCAGGCCTCGGGATCGCGCGGGTACTGCATCGGCAGCGGCCGGATGAGAGGGATGCCGCGGTCGTGCGCTTCCTGGAGGTAGGCGAACAGGTATGGCCGTAGGCGGACGCGCCAGCGGCTGAGCGCGGTCTCATCCTTCCCGCCCGCGACCAGCGGCGCGACCATGGCGAGTTGCCCGGCCCGCGCCCGCACCGGCTCCGGGGCGGCGGCGAAGAGCCCCAAGTCGAACACCGGCATCTGCACGGCGGAAAGGCCGGCGTGAATCAGCCGCGTCACGGTCTCGGCCAGCGCGTCCCATCCTCCGGCCGCCGCGCCGGGCAGCGGAGCCGCAAAGTCCGGCAGGCGGTTCGGCCGCAGCACGCCGAGATCGGCGGGCGACCAGGTGTTCACCTGCGGAGCCACTTGCACGTGCTGCTCCAGGATCTCCTTGGGCAACGGGCCGTAGTAGAAGTAGTACTCGACCCGCGCGGCGCCGCGGATCTCGATGCGGCAACGCTCCCCGGTCAGGTCGAAGGCGTGCCGGTCGGGGAGCGGGAAGTAGCGGCCGTAGCCGCCGGAAGACCACAGGAACCCCCGCGCGGCGGTCAACTTCGCGCCCCGCCGGTCCAGCGGCCCCAGGGTCTCCGCGCCCAAGCCGTAGATGCGCTCGTCCGGGCGGAGCGCGCTTTCCAGCACGACGACGCCACCGTCGCGCCGCGCGCCCGCGGTCTCTTCCAGCAGCGGCCCGCCCTGCCCGTCCTTGACGGTCAGCCGCAGGTCGCTCTTGTGGATCGCGACGACCAGGAATTGCGAACGGAACTCCACCGCCGGGCCGGCGTCGCTCTGCGAGACCTCGACCGGCGCGCGCGCGCCCGGCCGGTTGCGCGCCGGGCCCGCGCCCCACTCCCGCGCGAAGCGGAAGGTCGACGGGTTCACCCAATCCAGTTCCGCGCGCCCGTCGTCGAGTTTGAGGGTGAAGCGGTCGCCCTGACGTTCCCACGGCAGGGCCACCGCGAGGGCAAGAAAGGCCAGCAGCGTCATGTCTAGATCAACACCAGATCCCGTTGGATCTCGCCCGTGACGCGCGCCTCGCGGTCGCCGACGAAGACGTTCACCTCCAGGCGCACGCCGAACTCGGGCAGGTAGATGCCCGGCTCAACGGAGAAACACGTCCAGGGAATGACGCAGCGGTCGTCGTGGGTCTCCAGGTTGTCCATGTTGGCGCCGACGCCGTGGACCTCCTGCCCGATCGAGTGCCCGGTGCGGTGGAAGAACTGCTCGCCGTAGCCGTGCCGGGCGATGTAGCCGCGCGCCGCGTCGTCCACCTCGAAGCCGCGCAACGTCTCGCCCGCCGCCACCGCCGCGCGCACCCGTTCGACGGCGGCGTCGCGCGCCCCGCGCACGATCTCGAAGATGCGGCGGAGGGCATCCGGCGGATTCGGCCCACAGAAGCCGGTCCAGGTGATGTCGTAGTAGACGCTGTCGGGAGCCCGCAGCTTGGCCCACATGTCGATGAGCACGACGTCGCCGCCCTTCACCGGAAGGCTGCCCGTCTCGCGCGGCTCGTAGTGCGGGTCGGAGGCGTGGGCGTTGAAGGCCACGATAGGACCGTGGTCGGCCACCAGGCCCTCGCTGGCGAATCCCTGGCGGATGAAGGAGGCGATGTCCCATTCGGTGACGTGCTCGCGCGCCCGCAGCCGGTCGCCGATGAACTCGAAGGCCGCCCGGCGCAAGGCGTCCATCTTGCGGCCGGCGGCCAGGTGCGAATCCAGCCGCGCCTGGTCCCAGCGCGCCTCGAAGAACTGGATCAGGTTGGCCGAACTGGCCACCTCGACGCCCGTCGCCCGCACCAGTTCGAGGGTGCCGGCGTCCACCATCGAGACGTAGGGAACGGCGCAGCCGGCGGAGTATTGCATGGCGATGCGCCGGCGCCCGACGAGGATGCGGCCCAGCCCGTCGCGCTGCGCCGTCCAGCCGGCGTACTGGATCTTGTCCCCCGGCAGCGGGTCGAGCACGCCGGACTCGATGCGGTGGACGAGTTTCCGCGGTTCGCCCTCGGCGGGGATGAAGTAGTACCACCGGCGCGTCGGGTCGAACGCGGTTTCCAGACCCAGAACCCGGTAGGCGAGCGGGTCGCGGCGGTGATGGTCGAAGAACAGCCAGCCGTCCAGGCCCTCGTCCCGCAGGGCACGTTGAATACTGGGAATATCCATCTACCTTGAGCCTACTTCACGCCGCCCATCAGGCGCACCACGGGCTTGACGAACAGGGCCAGCACCAACCCGGTGGCGATTCCGAAGACGGCCACGATGCCAAAAAGCTGCGTCAGAGGCAACGCTTCGTAGAGGGACGCAATGCGGCCGCCCAGGTAGTTACCCACCGAAGTCGACAGGAACCAGACGCCCATCAGCAGGCCGCCAATGCGCGCCGGGGCGAGCTTGGTCATCGCGCTCAGCCCCACCGGGCTCAGGCACAGCTCGCCCGAGGTGTGCAGGAAGTAGACGACCAGCAGCCACAGGACGCTGACCCGGGAGCCATCCGCAGCCGCCACGGCGCCCAGGGCGATCACGGCGAAGCCCAACCCGCCGCACAGCAGGCCCCAGGCGAACTTGGCCGGGCTCGATGGCTCGCGCCGCCCGAGCCACATCCACAACCGGGCGAAGACCGGAGCCAGAGTGATGATGAACAACGCGTTGACCGATTGCAGCCAGCTTGCCGGGAACGAGAACCCGAAGACGGAATTGCGCGTCGAGCGCTGCGCGAACAGGTTCAAGGTCGACCCGGCCTGCTCGAACAGGCACCAGAACAGCGACGAGGCCAGGAACAGCACGCCGACCACGGCCAGCCGTTTGCGCTCCACCGGGCTCCAGTCGCCCAGAAACAGGAGCCAGAAGAAGAACAGCGCCGAGACTACCACCAGCACGACACCCAGGGCGTCCGACAGCATGGCCGCGGTGATGTGCACTACGCCGCGGACATCGAGCAGAAGGACCACCGCCGCCAGAGTCGCCGCCGCCCCCGCCCCCCAACCCAACCGGCGCTTCGCGGTCTCACCGGCGGGCGCCGCGGGCCGCAGCCCAGCTTCGCCCAGGTGCCGGCCGCCCATCACGTACTGCACGACGCCCAGCGCCATTCCGACGGAAGCCACCGCGAAGCCCAGGTGCCAGTTCACTCGCTGCCCCAGCCATCCGCAGGCCAGGGGCGACAGAAAGGCCCCCAGGTTGATGCCCATGTAGTAGATGGAGAAACCGGCGTCGCGCCGCGGGTCGCCGGCGGCGTACAGGTGGCCGACGATGGTGCTGATGTTGGGCTTCAGCAGTCCCGTCCCGGCGACCACAAGGGTGAGCCCGGCATAGAAGAACCGGATATCATGGACGGCGAGGCAGGCGTTGCCCAGGGCGATAATGATGCCGCCGAGGGTGACCGCGCGGCGCAGGCCGAGGAAGCGGTCCGCCAGCCATCCGCCGGGCAGGCTCGCCATGTAGACCATGGCGGTGTAGAGCCCGTAGATGGCCCCGGCTTTGGGCACGTCGAAGCCCAGGCCGCCGGTTGAGACCGGAGCGGTCATGAACAGGATCAGCAGCGCGCGCGTGCCGTAGTAGCTGAACCGCTCCCACAACTCGGTCATGAAGAGCGTGGCCAGCCCGCGCGGATGGCCGAAGAAGGCGCGGTCTCGCGCGTCCGGGACGGCTGGATCTAGGATTTCCGCCATGCGACTTGCGCTTTCAGGTTGGTCACTCCGGCGACGTCCCGCGCGTCGATGACGGTGAATTCAAGCACATCGTCGAGCCAATCCTGGCTCGCGCCGTCCGGGTGCTGGGTAGCGACAGTAAGAGTATACTCCTGGCGCGTCAGCAGGCAGTCGAAGCGGAAGTCCACCTCCAGGGTTTCGCCCCGGCGGAACGAGCCCAGATCGAGGCCCTCGACGCGGGTGTTGGTGCCGAAGACGTCGATCCCCAGCCGGTTGCGGATGAGCAGGCCGGCGATGGGACCGTCGCTATCGGCTGCGAAACGCGCGCGCAGGCGCACGCAAACCGGCTGTCCGGATTCGACGCTTCGCGCGGGCCGCCCGTCGCCATCCAGCAGCTCCACCGAAGTGATGCGGCTGGCGCCGTCGCCGTGGCGAAAGCTGGCTTTCAGGCCATCCGCGCCGTCTTTGGGCGAGACGGGCGTCTTCTGCCACTCGTGAACCAGCCCGATGTAGCGGTTGACGACGTCTTTGGGGGAGCCGGCCGCCTCCACCCGCCCGCCCAGCATGAGCAGGGCGCGGTCCGAGAGGCGCTTGACCAGGCCCAGGTCGTGGGAGACGAACAGAACGGTGACCCCGCGCGCCTTCAGCTCCTCGAACTTCTGCACGCAGCGATTGGCGAAGATGGCGTCGCCCACGGCCAGGGCTTCGTCGACGATGAGGACTTCGGGCTCGACGTGGATGGCGGTGGAGAAGGCCAGCCGCACGTACATGCCGCTGGAGTACTCCTTCACCGGCCGGTCGATGAACTCACCGATGCCGGCGAACTCGGCAATGCGCGGGAAGACTTTTTCGATCTCCTTGCGGGAAAGGCCCAGGATCTCGCCGTTGAGGAAAACGTTCTCGCGCCCGGTGAATTCGGGATTGAAGCCCGCGCCCAGCTCCAGCAGCGCGGCGATGCGGCCCTGGGTGAGCACCCGGCCGCGGGTGGGCTGGAGGATGCCGCTGACCACCGCCAGCAGC
>CAYOTD010000325.1:0-6250 GCA_964406685.1 uncultured Solibacteraceae bacterium
CCAGGTGGTACTCGAAGATGCGCGGAACCAGGTGCTGCAAGCTCTTGGGAAGGTCCAGGTACCAGCGGATCTCGTTGGCCAGCTTGCCCGCCTCGGAACTGGACTTGCGCACCACGCCCCGGCCCGTGTCCACCTGCATGGTGTTGAAGAACCGCTGGTTCAGGAAGTAGGTCCGCTGCGTGGCGTAATAGGTGTCCAGGTGCCCGAAGTCGCACCAGCGCTCGACGCGCTGAAGCCGCCGCTCGCCCTGGGGCCGCTGGTTGAAGTACCGCGCCAGCGCCCGCCAGAACGGGTCTGTATTGCTGTTACCCTCCGCCACCACCCGGTCCAGGATCTCCAGGAAACAGCCCGGCTCGGCGATGGCGCACACCCCGACGAATACCGGAAGGGCGACGTTGGCCGGCTTGGGGCGGTTCTTCTCGATGATGGTCCGGATGCGGCCGGTTTCATCGGCTTCGAAGGCCGTCCAGCGGTACAGATCCTCCATCTCGCGGTAGCAGATCACGTCGCCGTCCTCGATCTCGTCCGCCACCAGCGTGTCGGCGAAGTTGACCACCAGCCGGCCGGGCATCTCCCGCCGCGAATGGAGCGCCACGCTCACGGTTTCCGCCAGCGATCCGGTCTCGCCCACATCCACCGCCTCGGCCCTGAGTTCCGGATGGCGTGCCAGGTAGTCGGCCACCTGCTCGCCGCGCTCGTGCACGCCCACCACGGCGTCGAAGCCTCGCGCGGCGTAAGGGGCCAGGATGTGGCTGAGCGCCGGCCTCGAGGCCAGCGGGACCATCCCCGAGGCCAGGTCGCCGAAATCGGTGCGCAGCTCCGGCGGAGCCAGCCGCGCGCTAGGCAACAGGAGCAGGTTGTTCATTCGCCAGCAGGTCCTGAATCTCGTCGTAGCTCAGCCGCCGGAACTCCGACGGCCGGATGGCCTTGTCGTCCACGTAGAAGCCGCCCTTGCCGGGCCAGGGTTTGCCGAAATGGATCTCGTCGTAGGGGATGGCGTGGCGCTTGAGCCAGTCCAGCATCACCGGCGCGGTGTTGGCCAGGATCAGCCCCAGGTTGCCTTCGTAGGTCCGCATGTTCCGGCTGGTGGCCAGGATGATGTAGAAGCCCTCCTCCCGGTAGCGCTCCAGCAACTCCACCATCTCCGGGTACGGCTCGAGATCCTCGTAGCGCTCTCCCGGCCCCTTGATCGGACACAGCGTTCCGTCAATGTCGACAACGATGCATTTTTGCGAGTGAATCACAGGCTTCTCTCCGAAAAGGCCAGCCCGCGCGGCTGGCCAAATAGCGGGTCCAGCCCGCGCCGCCGCAGCACCACCCAGACGGCAACGGGAATCAGAACTTCGGTGGCGGCCACGGCCACGGCCATGCCGGCATCACCCTTGAGTTTCGCCAGCACGGCCGCCCCCGCCAGGTGAAACGCCGCCGAACCCACGATGATCGTGTTGAAGGCGCGCTCCAGCCCCAGCGGCATCATCCACTGAAGGCCCACGGCCCACTTCAGCGCGATGGCCGCCGGCAGCACCGACAGAATCCGAAGCGAGGTCGCCGCCGGGGCGAACCCCTCACCCAGCAGCGTCCGCACCAGCGGGTCGGCCAGCAGGAACGCCGCCAGCCCCAACGCCAGCCCCAGCCCGAAAACCCCGGCCGCGCCCGCCCTCACCAGGCCGAGCGCCCGCTCGCGCGAGGTGGCCAGCAGGTGCGTGATCCGCGGATACAGGGACCGGTGCACCGGATCGATCAGACCCACAAAAACCGCCCGGCAGATCTTCTCCGCTCCGGCGAAATAGCCCACCGTGGCGGGATCGCAGAACAGGCCCAGCAGGAGCGGGTTGCCGCCGGTGTAGAGCGTCTCGGCCAGTCGGAACAGCAGGAAACCGCGGCCCCGAACCAGCGCTTCGCCAACCAGTCTCCGCGCCGGCCGCAGGCAGGGCGTCTCGCGCCAGGCGATGGCCAGGGCGGCCGCGGCCGACAGCGCCGCTCCGGCGGCCTGGAGCGCGAGGGCCCGCCAGGCGTCCTGGGGCGACCGCACGAAAACGAACAGGGCGGCCGTGGCCGCCAGCCGCGCGCCGATGTCCAGCCCCGCCACCAGACGCATCCGTTCCATTCCCAGGAAGTACCAGGACATGCTGAACGCCTGGGCCACCCCCCAGCACAGCCCGGCCGCAAACACGTCCGGGTGGAGGCGGAACAACTCGATCCGGTCCCGCAGCGCGAGGGCCGCCGCCGCGGCCACCGCGGCCAGCAGCAGTTTGGCGCCGAGGACCCCGGCCAGAATCTCCGCCCGCCTCCCGGCGTCGTGGCGGTGAATCGAGATCTCACGCGTGGCGGAGAAGTTGAAGCCGAACTCGACCAGCAGGATGACGTAGGCGGCAAAGGACTGCGCGAAGGCGATCAGTCCCCAGCCCGCCGGCCCCAGCACCCATGCCAGATAGGGAACCGTGATCAGCGGCACGACGTAGGAGGCGCACTGCATCGCGTACAGAGACAGAATGCTCTGCGCCAGACCTCCGCCGAACCACCGCCGCCAATCGAGGGTGGCCATCAGGACTCCGCCGCCGGCCTGTGGAAACAGGTTCACCGGCTCAACTCCCGCTGCCGGGCATCCAGCCATCGCGCGGCCGCCTCGTGATCGGTCACCTCGCCGCGCAGCGCCGCCAGCAGCAGCTCGGCCGAAGCCACCGTTTCCATATGGTTGTCATAGCGCCGGCCCTGCTCTTCACCCGCCAGCCGCAGCAGGAATGGCACGCGCCGGTCCTGGGGATGGAGGCCTCGCAAGGAGTGATCGGCGGAGAGCAGGAGGTGCGTCGATCGCCAGACGTCGCTCAACCGCATGGCGTCCTCGATCCGTCCGACCGTTTCATCCACCAGCGCCAGGCTGCCGGCGTAGTCCCCTTGTACCAGTTCTCCGGCGGCGTTCCGGACAAGGTAGGGAGCGTGCGGGACCGGAAGATGGAGAAACACAAACCCGAGTTGCGGATCGGCGGCGAACCGCAGCCCCGCCTCCAGCAGTTCCCGGTAGGACCGTTGGTGGCCCTCCAGAATCTGCGACTGCCCTATAACCGAGTACCGCGCGGTCTCGATCAGGCTCCGCAACTGGGCGGTCATGGCCCGAGGCAGCGGCGTACCCGCCGCTTCGCCCAGGGCATCGGCACGGAACATCTCGCACCAGAAGCAGTCGTTTACCACCGGGGCCAACAGGCGGCAGTAGGGCAGATACCAGCCGGCCACCGCCGTATTCAGGCCCTCGTGCCGCGCCCGCGCCAGAACCGTCGTGGCGGCGCTCCAGCGCTCCGCCGGCTCCGGCCCTCCGCTGCGCCGGATCAGCAGTTCCGCCGGACCCGCCGGCTCGGCCGAGATCAGCCGTTCGCCTTCCAGCAGGGACGCCACCGAGCGCACCGTGCTGGTGGCGGGCGAGTAGGCCTGCGACGCGCTCAGGCTTCGCTGGGCCAGCCGGTCCAGGTGGGGGGTCCGCAAATCGCCAGGCCGCGACTCGAAGGCGCGCAGGTAGTCCCATTCGTCGAAGATCACCCAGACGGCCCGCCGCGGGCTTTCCCGAACAGGATCGCGCACCTCTCGCGCCTGCACTTCCATCTCGGCTTGGGGCACGCCCACCAACCGTCCCGCGGCGCCGACCAGCATCAGGGGCGCCAGCGGCGACAGGCACAGCAGACCCACCCCGCCCAGCCGCCGCACGCGTCCGCGAAGCAGGAACAACAGAACTGAAGCCAGACCCAACGCCGCCAGAATCACGACTCCCCAGCCCCCGGCCGCCTGCGAGCTGGCCTCCACGGTGGACATGACAGCGCCGCGCAGCCGCGGAAAACGCCCGAACACGATGGCGCGAATCGAGTTCAGCGCGGCCACGGCGCCGGCGAGGAGTCCCAGCCGGCCGGCCAGGGCCACCCACCTCCGCGGCGAGCGGGCCAGGCGCAACAGCGCCCAAAACAGCGCCGCCAGCAGCGCCATGTTCAGCGCCGCCGCCACCACCGGCGTGGTCCCGGGAGCCTGCTTCATGTGGAATGCGTCGGCGCCCCCGTAGAACACCACCCGGCCCCACACCCGAAGCAGAACCAGGTTGGCGAGCGAGAACGATAGCGCGGCGTCACGTCCCATGGCAATCTCACCCGGCCTTCCGCAGCCGATAGAGCACCCGGCGGCACCCCGCCAGCGGCTGCTTGTGGACAATCTCGAAATGGCGGCGGCAGGCAGCTTCGAAGCTCTGCTCGCTCAGACCGGCGTGCAGGTCTTCCCTGCCCCTGGTCAGGCGGCGGAACATCGGGTCGGCCGGATCGACGTACTCGATGACGGTCTCGCGCCGCGTCAGCCCTGCGCACAGCTCCAGCACCTCGTCGAGGGGAATCCGTTCGGTGACCAGCAGGTGGTGCACTACCGCCAGCATCAACACCAGATCGAAGCTCCCGGCGGCGCGATCCAGGAACGAGCGGCACTCCCGGTTGCGCCACCCCGTGGCGGGAGTGGGTCGAGCCAGGTCCACCACCAGCGGCAGGATGTCGAGATCCCGCCCGGCGGCCATGCGCCAGCAAGCCCCGACCACGGCCGGATCGGAATCGATAGCGACCACGCTGGCCCCGCCTATCGCGGCCATGTGGCTGAAATGACCGTCGTTGGCGCCGACGTCCAGAACCCGGCGCGGCCGGAGGCTCTCCACGCAGGCAGCCACGAATTCCTCTTTGGCGCGGAAATCCGGGTCCGGGTAATGCGCATGTTCCTTCGAGTACCGCGACCAGCCGGATTGGACCTTGCCGCGCGGCGCCACCCCCTCCAGTGTCCGCTCCAGCCTTCGGTAGAGATGCTCCAGAATGAACCGCGCTTTGGCCGGATCGGCCTCCGTCCGCGCACGGTACAGCCGGCTGTCCTCCGCCTCACGCGTCTTGCCCAACCACGCCGGCACGCTCGCCAGGGTCAGCCACGGACGCCGCAGCCGCTCCAGCCGCCCCAGCCAGCCGTAGACCTCTTCCGGTTCGAGACCGTCGCGCCGGATTCCCAGCCACTGCGCCGGCGGAAGCGAGAAGCGGCGGCAAACGGCCAGGGGCAGCAGGAAGCTGCGCGCGAACTGGGCCTCGGCCAGCCAGGACGGATCGCCCGGCCGGCGCCGTTCGAACGAGAGGAGATCGACAAATACCGGCCGGGCGCCGCGAAACAGAACGTTGTAGGGAGTGGCGTCCTTCAGCCCCCACCCCTCGCCCAGCGCGCTCCGCGCCAATTCGACAGTGAGGGCGGCGGCCGCGTGCAGCATCTCCGCGGGCCACTCGTACGGGTAGGAAGGAAAGGACACCGCGTCGTGCTCGGCCAGCCGCTCCTGGGGACCCAGCCCCGGGCACAAGGCCTCCGCCTCCGCCGGGCCAACAAACCACGTCCCGACCAGCTTGCCGGAGCGCTCCAGCGACCGGGCCAGCGCCGTGGCCAGAAAGCCCTTTAACTCGCCGGCCGCCGCCGCACTCATCCGCCGGAACACACGGCCCCGCTCGATGAACAGCCTCCCGGCGGGATCGCGGAAGGAAGCCGCCGGCGCGTCGGCCAGCCCGGCGCCGCTCACTGCCGGCGGTCCTTTCCGCGGAGCCAACCGGTCGCTTTGCGAAGGTAGAAAAGACCCCCGACCAGCGCCGCCACAACCAACTGCCAAATCAGTGCGCCCGCTCCCGGATCGACGTACCCCTGAGCGGTCTGCTCGCAGAGCAGTAGCGCAGAGGCTGCGAGCAGAACGCAACGCACTCCCATTCCTCCCCCGGTCCGTGCCGGATTCCGACCGCTGGCAGGCTTGCTGGCTGACAATTCCGTTTCCTCCCGATGCATCAGACTGCGCTTCAGCTACGCTGCTTCCCGTTGGTTGCGCCGTAGTACTTGCGGTAGTTCCCGTAGTAGTAATAGCCGCGGCTGGTCTCGCTGTGGACTTCGTTCAATACCAGGCCCACGACCTTGGCCCTCAGGCGGCCCAGGGTCCCGAGAACGCTCGCCACGGCGGTACGCGGCGTTTCGCCGGCGCGGGCGACCACCAGCACACCGTCCACCGCCGTAGCCATTTGTAGCGGCTCGGCGAATCCGAGCATGGGGGGGGCGTCCAGCACGACCATGTCGTACTCCAGCGACGCCTCCTCGAGCAGTTCCACCAGCCCGCGGCCGATCAGGTCCGAGGCGCGCCGGGAAGGCGGCCCCGCGGCCAGGATGTGCAACTCCGCCGGGTGCTCCAGCTTGATCAGCGCGTCGCGCCAGGGAATCTCGGCCACCA